>JACQNR010000349.1 GCA_016202975.1 Acidobacteriota bacterium | reverse complement strand
GGTAAAAGGAGTACAGGCGATCATCACCATGCCGCGCATCGCCGACCTGCGCAGCATGATCATGAACCACAACATAAACCACCGCGCCCAGCTGGGGGTGTACTAGCGGCTGAACGACGTGCCCGTGCCCGGCCTCTACGGCCCCAGCGCAGACGAACAGTGAAGTTCGATTTTAGTTTTGCGATTTTGGATTAGGGAAAAGCTGGAGCGGCGGTGTCTCACCGCCGATCGCCGGTGGGGCGCCGGCGCCAAAACTGTAGAGGCGATGTCCTCATCGTCGTTCCTGACAAATCCGGCGGGGGGGACGCCGCCGCTACTGCATGGATCAGCCCTGCGCAATTGGCGGGTTAAGAGGTTCAGGTGATGGCGACGCGGCGGTGGCGGCCTTGACGCCGAGGAACAAATACGCCATGGCGATCGCGAAGCCCAGGAGCCACCACGCGGGGAGGTGAAATTTCACCGCGCTTAGCACGGTATCAAGGATCAGCACCGGCGTAATCGCGATGATGGCGAGGCGCACCGAGGCCATATAGGCTAGGGGCGCCTTCAGGAGCTTGGCGATGATGAGGCCGATCAGTCCGTACACGAAAACCTGAAAGAGTCGATAGAAGTATGAAAACACCAGCACGAAAGGAAACAGCAGTGGTACCAGCCAGGTTTTGACGAGCTGAAGCCAACCCTCAATTCTTGTCCGGTCGATTGTAAATTCCTTGATTCCCGCGAGATCGTATGTGCGTGTTTCCCGGATGTTTTTCTGCACGATGAGCTGGTTTCGTGTTAAGAGTACCTTCGCCTCGGTTCCTTCCAGCGAAGTGAATTCTCCCGTCAGATCGATGATGATGAACGTTTTGCCGGATTCGGGATCTTTGATGAAGTAAGGCGTCTCGACGTCGGTCGTGACTTCGCCGCCGATAATCGAAACGCGCGGCATCTGCTTGAGGCCTTCCGGAGCGTCTTTTGTGACGAATTCCGAAACCCCTTTCTGCATACTGACCATCCCCGGCAACCAGGAGAGGGCAAGTACGAGCAGCAGATAGAGAAACGTGATGCCGCGCCAGCTGCGGGCCACATCCTGATAGAGAGGCTGCGAATAGAACGAGAGAACTATGGGATGAACCAGTCCGAATTTCCTCATCGTGTGCTCCCTTGTGGGCGGAATTGGATACTTGTTAACACATTCCTGCGGTGAAATCCAACGAAAGAGTGCGAAGCTCGCCTTCACTGGTGTGGCACACGGAAATGAGGTGCATTGCTGTCCGCCCCACGTCACTCCTTGCCAGTCGCAGGCGGGGCGGCGGGCACGGGTGGAATCGTGGCGTAAAGTTGCGCGACGCGAGTGCCAGGTTTGTCGGCGGAAGCGACGGCCCTCTCGAAGAGGGTTTTCATCATCCCAAAGTCTGAGACATAACGGGCCGTGGTGGAAATCTCCCCGGCGCGCGCGAACGCCACCGCGAAGCCGCTTCGCATGGAACCTGCCGGACCGGACTGGCGCAGTAGCTCATCGCGGAGCGGCGCGAAATCAAACGTCCCAACCGGGAAGGGTGCAAAATCGTGCGCCGAGGATCCGTACCCGACATTGCCCGAGCCGTCGGCTTCGATGGTGAGCAGCCATCCCGCGGGCGTGTGGATGGTGATTTGACGAATCGTGTTTTTGTAGTTGGAAGCCGGCGCCGCCGGCGCGCGGTTCGAAGACGGCCCGCCGCCGCAACTGGAGACGGCGAGGATTGAACAGAGCACGAACACCGCCTGGCGATTCACGGTCCGTCCTCCCCCATGCATTGTAGCAGAGCAACACGGACTCCGACCTTTTCGGATTTTGCGGGTCGAGGTCCTGCACATGCGCCACACAATTTCCGAGTCACGTAAGTCTTCGCTACGCGCTAAACACGCGCTGTAGCGGCGATCTGTGACTGACGGTTGCTTGTTCGCACATCGAAGTGGCGGGACACGAACTACTCGCGCGTGCGGTTCGTGCGGGCTGGTGCGTGGAATTCCCCGACACGAACCGCACGGGTGACGCCGATGGACTGGCGCCACCTGAACGCGAGCTGGCGCAAACCTACTTCTTTGACGTCTCGGCGCTCGTCTGGTTCGAGACCTTGAACTTCATTTGAGTTCCGGACTCAAGCCGCAGATTGCCGCGCCGCACGCCCAGCACGGATGTGGTCTCGCCGGTCTGCGATGCGCTGCTCTGCGAATTGAGGCGGATATCCCGCGCAGGCGTCGAAAGGCCGAGCCGGTTTCCACTCTGGGCGGAGCCGTGCTCGGACGCTCCCACCGCGCCGCCTGCCGAGCCAATAGCGGAAGTGGCCGTCTCGCCCACGTTGCTAATTACCTCGCTCGCTGCGGACCCTGTGGCGGATACGGCCGAGCCGGCGGTTGAGGTCGCGCCTCCCACAAGGCCGCCTCCGACTCCCGCGCGGCCGCCGCCCGTCGCAGGTGCGGGCCCGGGCATGATCATCGGTTCATCGAGAGCCGACATGTCATTCCTCGCGCCCATTTCCGCGGAACTCGAGATGACCGACGAGACAACCGTATTCAACTGGTATTCCGCGTCGCCGCGCTTAAGGCGGTCAAAGGTTACGCCCAGTTGGGCGCCGGTTTTGTCTTTTGCTCCCGCTTCCGCGGAAGTGACCTTGCCGAGCAGGTGGTCGCCCTTTCGAATGACCACGCGGCCATCGCGCTTGATGTCCTTCGTGACCTTTGCGGACACGGTGTCGCCCGGCTTTGCATGGCTTGCATCGACCGCCTGGTCAAGCTCCGTCGCAATGGTGGTTCCGGATTTGAGCGATGCCAAGTCGCGCTGGATTTGCGCCGACTCCTGAGAATCAGCCGCGGCCTCAGCGCCCGACTCGGCGCTTAGTGTTGGATTACTTTTCTTGTCTGCCTTCCCCGATGCTTCGCTTGTCGCCGCAGCTTGTGGATCTCCGTTTGCCTTGGCGTCTTGCGCGGACATTGTGCCGGCGCTCCATATCAGCGCCGCGCCGAACAACAAACCCACGTAGCGTGTTTTGGACATAGTTCATCTCCTTCTCCCCGGCGGCCTGACGCGCGCGGGTCGAACCTGCAGCCGAAATTGGGGAATTTGCCCCACCCAGTACGTAGCAACTGCTTCGCCACAGGCGACGGCTTCTAATTCTTAGAAATTGTGAGGGGTCTTGAATGTGTTGACGGGCGCGTTATGAGACGATTCTTCCGGCGGCCTGTAAAATCTTCCGCGACCCAGTGGCTCGTGACTCGAGGGGGGAGTGGGAATCTGGCAAAGGTCGGAGGGAGGCGAAACGTACGTACGCAGGAAACAAGCGGGCCGCGTCCCCGCCGGAATAGCGAGGACGCAGCGCGCGTGCGATCCTATTTTGCGCCCTTGGCTTTGGCGATTTGGTACTCGCCTTCCCAATCATTCACAACTTCTACGGCGGAGGGGAAACGGCCCTTATATTTGCCGCCGCCGCTGATGCCCTTGAGTTTGCCGGTCCCGCCCATCCACTTGTACGTGCCCGCCATCGTGGTCTGTCCGCCTGATGTGGTGATTTTGCCCTCGAACGTGCCCCAGTCGGTATCGCCGTTCGCATGTTGGTTGATCCAGTAGCCTCGCTGCGGCCCGTTGCCGGCAACGAGGTCCGCGGTGCCCCAGTACGTGATTGTGGTGTCGCTCCAAAGAGGATCGGAAGTCGTCTGCGGCCCCGAGACCTCGACGATGCCCAGATCGTGGTTCGTGGCATCGGAAAGTGCGAAGTTGGTCTGCGCCTTTACTCGACCCGAAAAACTTCCGGTAATTTTGGCCATACGCCTGCCTCCTGTATTCTGTGATTAAACTACAACCTCATGTCCAAGCTGGCTGCTCATACGAAACACCTAAGCCCCGTCGCTCGCCCCGAGGGTCGCGAGGAGCAGATACCAGCCGGCTCAGATGTCAGATTTCGAGCGTATTGTCTGGCCGCGGGCAAGGAAAGTCAATCATTTCTGACAAGGTATGAGCGCGCCGTTCACAAACCTTGGGAGGTACGGGGTCGGGGATGAGCTGCGGAGTTACGCCGGGCGCAAATCGCGCCGGATGAGGTCGCGAGAGGCGGCGATTGCCGTCCCGGGCGGGATCGGTTTGCGCCATCCAGCAGTTTTCGATTCCCACTCCCTTGTAGAATCTTGGCGCGCAGAATGGACCAGAAGTTTTCTTTGCACCCGCCCATGCGTGCGACGCCACAAAGCCGCACGGCTGTCCCTCCAGTGGCTACCCGTTGGAGAAGGTCTTTTCGTGTTCCATTGAATCCCATTGTGGGCATCCCACATGGGCTGCCCGGCCCGTTCAAGCCTGGGTAAGTTTGTAGTCCCGCCTAGGGAAGCCTTGGTACATCGTATCCCCCCTGGGGAGAGGGGGGAAGGGGTCGAAGGCGTGCGTCGAGACGATAATCGAGGAAGGTAGGAGGAAGCAAGCAGACGGCAACAGGCAGGC
>JACQNR010000348.1 GCA_016202975.1 Acidobacteriota bacterium | reverse complement strand
TGCGGGCAGGGTCATAAACAGGCCAAAGCGACCCACAATTACCAAATAGTGCCACCCCCTTTACCGGGTTGTCGGGACCGTTGACTCTGCCAGGCCATCAGCCTATAGTCGTGTGAGGCCGAACGGGCACGCACAATGAAGAGAACCATTCAAGCCCGGATTTATAAGGGTGACACGCAATATGTTGCCGAATGCACCGACCTGCCTGTGGTGACCCAGGGAAAGACCCTGGACGAGGTTACGGCGAACCTGAGGGAAGCCATTGCCCTACATCTGGAGGGCGAGGACTTTTCGGATTTCGACTTAGCACTTGAACCGGTTATCCTTGCAAGTTACGAACTAGGCGTCCTCAGCCATGCCGAAACTTAGGGTGCTTTCCGGCAGGGATGTCGTTCGGATTTTCTCCCACTTTGCTTTCACAACCATCTCGCAGCGCGGGAGCCATGTCAAACTTCAACGGATCCTCACCGACGGGACGCGCCAAACCCTGACCATTCCCACTCATTACGAACTGGACCGGGGCACCCTCAAGGCTATCTACCGGCAGGCTCAGCGTTACGTCGCGGAAGGGGAGTTGCGACCGCATTTTTGCGGGGAGTGAATTCCAGCAATGGGGGCACAGCGCGCCGTGCCCCTACTTCATTTCAACGATCTTCACCGAATTCATCACCACCGGCGTATTTGGCCGGTCACCGCGGTCGCGCGGGACCTTCGAAATCTTCTCCACCACGTTGTAGCCTTCCACAACCTCGCCAAAGATAGTGTGATGGTTCGTCAGCCAGTCGGTGGCCGCGACGGTGATAAAGAACTGGCTGCCATTGGTACCGGGTCCGGCGTTGGCCATGGCGAGCTTGCCGGGCTTGTCGAACTTGAGGTCAGGCGAGAACTCGTCGGCGAACTTGTAGCCCGGACCGCCCGTGCCGCTGCCCAGCGGACATCCGCCCTGAATCATGAACTGCGGGATAACGCGGTGGAAGATCAGCCCATCGAAAAACGGCCGCTTGGTGCGCGCGCGCGTTTGCGGGTCGGTGAATTCTTTCGTGCCCTGGGCGAGGCCCACGAAATTCTCGATGGTTTTCGGAGCTTTGTCCGGGAACAGTCGGCAGGTGATTTCGCCGAGCGTCGTATCGAGCACCGCATAGAGACCGGGTTTCAAATCGCTCATTTTTTCTCCTTGTTGGCGGGGGTGGTTTTGGCCGCGACGGGCATGGCAGCGGAGGCTGCGGTTTTGGGCTTCGGCCGGGCGTGTACGGGTGCCGCGGGCGGTGCTTCTCCGATGATGACCGCGGCCTTGATGGTGTCGAGTTTCGGAAAATTCTTGTCGAGGTAAGCTTTTCCCTCGTTCGTGAGCCGTCCCTGGTCGGGGCCGTTGCCGCGCGGAGCGCCTTCGCCGTAGCCGGCAAAAAACTGGTCAACAAGTTCCATGCCTTCGATGACCTTCCCGAAGGGTGCAAAGCCCATGCCGTCGAGCGCAGTGTTATCGCCATAATTGATGAAGATCTGGCTTGTTCGCGTGTTCGGTCCGGCGGTGGCGAAGCTCACAGTGCCGCGCAAATTGCTTTGCGAGACGGGATCGTCGCCAATGCGGGCGGCGGACCAGACGCGCGCAACTTCCGGCCGCGCTGGAATCCCGACTTGGGCCACGAAACCCGGCAGAACGCGAAAGAACGCCGCATCGGTATAGAAACCGTTCTTCACAAGATTGTAGAAGCGGTCTGCACCGAGCGGAGCCCAGGCGCGCGTCACTTCGATCACGAAGTCGCCCTTGGTGGTGGTGAATTTGGCTTTGTACACCGCGGGCGCTATTGCGTTGAGAGAAGCGGGCTTAAGCAGCGACGGCTTTGCCGCGTTACGCCGGGCGGCCGTCGTACTGCGGGCCGCGGGGGTGGTGGTTTTCGGCGCAGCCTGGGCCAGCAGGGAACTCGTGCTTACCAGCACTACGGCGAAGGCAATCCATATCTTAACCATATCCATCCTCATTTTCCTGACTGCATTTCGCGGGAGACCCTCTCGACGTCGCGCAAGACGCGGAGAATATTTCCCCCCAGAATCTTGAGCAAGTCCTCTTCACTGTAACCACGCCGGGCAAGCTCGCGGACGAGGTCCGGGAGCTTGCTGGCGTCTTCCATGCCGCGCGGAATGAAATCGACGCCGTCGAAATCCGAACCCAGGCCCACGTGGTCCACGCCGCCTACCTTCACGGCATGATCGATGTGATCGGCGATGCGCTCCATGGGCAGAATCGGAAGCTGCGGAGCGTAGCGCCGCCGGATCATCACCTCGTCCTCGTTGGTGAATTGTTTTCTCTCGCGCTTTCGAGCTGCACGCGCCAATGCGACCTCCGCATCCATCTTCGGCTTGAGTTTTTTCAGCGCCGCGGCGAAGGTGTCATCGATAAAGGGGGAATAGAAGTTAATCTGGATAACGCCGCCGTTTTTGGCAAGAGCGCGAATCATGTCATCAGTCAAATTCCGCGAGTGGTGCGCGAGCGCCCGGCAGGAGGAGTGCGAGGCGATGAGCGGCGCGCGCGTCACGGCCAGCGCATCCGCGAAGGTCTTGTCCGATACGTGCGAAATATCAACCATCATCCCCAGCCGGTTCATCTCGCGGACGACACTACGGCCAAAATCCGTCAAGCCATTGGAGCGCGGCTTGCCTTTCGACGAATCCGCCCAAGAAGTATGGGCCGTGTGCGTCAGGGTCATATAACGCGCCCCGAGGCGGTAATATGCGCCGAGCACTAGCAAATTGTCGCTGATCGTGTGTCCACCCTCCACCCCCATCAGGATGGCAATTTTCCCCTGCTCATGCAGGCGGACAATTTCGTCGGCAGTCGTCGCGACACCCAGATCGTTGGGGAAGCGCTCGACCTGCTGGTGGACGGCTTCAAATTCCGCCACGGCTCCAGGAACGTATTCCCGCGAAGGGAGTGTTGTGCTGACCCAGATGGAAAAGAACTCCGCGGCCAGATGCCCCTGACGCATCTTCGGGATGCTGATCATGCAGGAACTGGCAGGGTCGTCAAGACGGCATCGACCCTGCATAAGCCATCCGATGGTATCGGCGTGCGTATCGACGATCAGGGCGCGGGCGAGAACCCTCTCGGTTACAGCGGCGGCTTCTGCTCGAGGGCGCTCTCCGGCGAAAAGTGACGCTTGGAGCCCCGCAGCGAAAACCAGCAGGTTGAGAGCCTTACGGAGGGCTGAAATAGATTGGTGTCTCGGGAGCAGCAATCTCTGCGATTATCACGAGCCGCGGGAGAATTTGTCAAATCTATTCTCACCTGGATGTCAAGCTGACTTGCAGAGCGGAGTCCGCACACCGAATGCCCACCCGTAAACTGACGGATGGGAACTACTTGGTCAGGAAGGATGATTGCCTGACCCGCACCGTTTCTGTATAATCCGCGATATCCATACATCTTACGGGAGGGTGCGCGAATGCCGGAGATCAATCTGAGTCTGAATGTGGCGAAGCTTGTCGATGAGATGCGGAAAGCAGGCGGGTTTCCCTCTGACGACGCCCTGAAAACGCTTGCGGTTCAGATTGGGAACGCTTTTGGGGCACGGAAGGATGAAGTGGCGATCCTGCGGCTCGCCCCGGACGGAATGGCGCTCCGCTTCCTCTATCCTACCAAGCTTCAAAAGGTTGGGGAAATCCCCATGACGACGGCTCATTCCCTCGCGACCAAAACCATCCGCGACAAGCGCGCGGAAATCGTCAACAACTTTTCGGTCTACAAACACCCCACCGTCTTCGAGTCGGTGGACCTTTCGGCAGAAGAAAAGGCGAATCCGATTCAGAAGATCATGAGCGTACCGATGGTGACGGAGGGAAAAGTGGCGGGCGTAATCCAGATCAGTCGCAAGGGTGTTCCCGGCGACCAGATCGGCCCTGACTTCACTCCCAAGGATGTCACGGAGCTCGCCGCAGTCGGAAGCATTGTAGGAAAGTACTCCACCGAGATACCTTTTGAGCCTCCCGCCGCCCATAAGCATGGCGCAGGGGCCCATCCACCCAAAGCGTGAGGGTGCGCGATAGCCCCAGCCCCCCCCGGACCAACGGTCCCGTGGGCTCGATACGTAGAGCCTCCCATCTTTTGCCAGGGCACGCCCCGGGCGGTCGGACAGGGCGGGTCTTCGCCTAAAGCGTTTAGTCGTAGTATTCCAGGCCAAGGTGCGTAATGAGCTCTTCACCGCGCAGGTAGCGCAGTGTGTTCTTGAGCTTCATCAACTGGATGAAGAGGTCGTGCTCGGGGTAGAGTTTGGGCGCGCACATGGGGCTCTTGAAGTAGAACGACAGCCATTCCTGGATTCCCTTTCGTGCCATGGTGGGGCAGCGCTGCGCAAGATCGAGGAAGAGCACCAGGTCGAGAACAAGGGGCGCGGCCAGAATAGAGTCGCGGCACAGGAAGTCGATTTTGAGCTGCATCGGGTAGCCGAGCCAGCCGAAGATATCGAGGTTGTCCCAGCCTTCTTTGTTGTCGCCGCGCGGCGGATAGTAATTGATCCGCACCTTGTGGCAGAACCCTTTGTAGAGCTCCGGATAAAGTTCGGGCTGCAGGATGTATTCGAGCACGGAGAGCTTGCTTTCCTCCTTGGTCTTGAACGAGCCGGGAT
>JACQNR010000347.1 GCA_016202975.1 Acidobacteriota bacterium | reverse complement strand
TCCCAAGTCATGGGCAAGCGCCTTACCTGGAATCGTCTCACTGGCAAAACTGCGGACCCTGAAACGCGCCCTAACTGAGAAAGAACGCAAACGGGAAGGGCGTGGAAAGCGGGTCAAGCCTTAGCTCGCTTTTCCCGCTTGCGCCGTTTTTTCCATGCCGCTTCTCTGCGCTGTAACTGTTCATGTGAAACAGTCAAAATCTTGTTCACCGCTGTGTCAAATTTTCCAAACTCGCCCGATTTGCTTTTCCTCATTTGGAAGTTTCCTCTTGGCGCTTCGTGGCCACTTTGGAGAAGGCGGAAGAAAGACTCCTTAGCTTCTGTTCATCCGCGAATATTGCGGCCCATTTCATCTGATCGCCCTGTCTATCAGTAGTCAGGTGTATGAAGAGCCTTTGAAAATCGTATCGGTCTCCATAGAAGAGCCTTTTAGCTTCGAGTCGTCCAAGAAATGCAACCATGTCGGACGCCTGAAGGGCTGGGAAATATGCGTCCTTTGCAAAGCTCAAAGCTATCACTTTCTTCTGTATTTGGCTGTGAACCCTGCACACGCTGCGATAGTGCCGGTAGCAGTCCCATGCGGTTTCCGTATCGTCGTCGCAGATGAGGCTAATTCTATCTTCCTCGTGTGTGTAATCGCCAAGCTGTAGCATTGCCCGCACAAAAGCGACATGGTAGGGTCCTTGGGATCGCCCAGCCCTGCCCTGAGATTCTTCGCCAAGGCATTGAAGCCTTTAATGTCAAGCGCCTGAATCAATCCATATTCAAGATGCTCGTTGATGCAATCAGCAAATGGTTTGAGGGCCTCCATCCGCTCAAAGGCGGATTGACCTTTGGGCATTTTCGGCCCGCACTTTCTGGAAAGCCGAGACGTTTCTGCCATATGGAATCCAGGGAGTTCGTACCGACGAAGCAATGAGTTCCAGGCATCTTCAAAGTACCTTAGCTTAGGTTGGGTCGCGCACACACAGCCAATGGCAACTACCGGATGGTCGCTTTTCTTGCCGCTCTCATCAAAATACCCGTAGAGAATAGCCATGAATTGCGCACGCTCCACAATTGGCAAAATCGAGACATGGGCAGAGGTCATTGCACACCCCCGCCTTGTTCATCCTGCCCCTCCTCATTGGATGAGTCAAGTCAATTATTGCCCTCATTGAGGAGGGGGTTAGGGGGTGGTGGACGCCCACCCTCGCCCAAAACGCTAGGACGAGGCCCCCGTTAACCTAATGGGTGGGCCACCCGCCCGAGTCAGTCGCCCGGGGATCCCGGTGCTCTGTTATCTGGCCGAGGGTAACGGGCGATGACGGCTCGAGTGGGTCGCTATGCTGGGCGGGCGGCGACCGCGGCCCCGACGCGCCCGACGCCGGCGAACGCGCTCAGCCTAAGCCAGATCGGGAAGGCGCGGACGAGCGGCGGCGTCCCATCGAGTCGGACCAAGCCAGCACGGACCGCCTCGGCCAGCCGAACGTCACCCATCCAGACCCGTGTCAGAGCACGGAGGTCGGCACTGACAACGATATCGACGGGGAAACCGGGGTCCCTCAGGCAGAGGTCGACTTCCCGACGCTCGAGCACGAGCCACCACGTCCTCGGGCAACGCAAGGTGGGCGGCACGCCGCGGAAGTCGAAGCGTACGACAACCCGCTCCGGGGGCAGCGCTTCCGCGTTCACACGCCGGTGGATGTCCCACATGAGCAGGCCAGGGTCCAGGTCATCGCGGCCGACCTGGGCACGTGCCCACCGCTGGCCCCACTCGCCGAGGCGCTCGATGAGCGGCCGCAACTCCTCGCCCGCAGCGGTGAGCTGGTACTCGCGCCCGCGGCCACGCGCCCTGGCCACGCTCCGCACGATGCCGGCGTCCTCGAGCTGTTCGAGACGTCTGGCGAGGAGCGTGCGCGACATCAGGGGCACACCCCGGTGGAGGTCGTTGAAACGGCGACTTCCGCAGAGCAATTCGCGCAGGACGAGCGGGGTCCATCGCTCGGCGACGATCTCGGCCGCCTTGGCGACCGGGCAGAACTGTCCGTACCCCCTCATCGTAGCCCGAGGATAACGGGCGGCGGGGGGGCAAAACAAGTCCATTTTTTGTGCTTTACCGCCCTGTGGCCCGGAGCCATACTGCCGGCGACGCAGGAGGTGCGCTATGGCTGCTAAATCGGCTCTCGAGACTGAGCGTCGCAACGCCGCCGCGCTCGACGATGCGGCCCTCGCCGACCTGGCGCGCCACTTTCGTGGCGAGCTGATCCGTCCCGGCGACCCGCAGTACGACGCCGCACGCCGCATCTGGAACGGCGCGATCGATCGTCATCCCGCCCTCGTCGCGCGCTGTACCGGCGTCGCCGATGTCCAGACCGCCGTCCGGTTCGCGCGCGAGCGGGATCTCCTCGTCGCGCTGCGAGGCGGCGGCCACAACGTCGCCGGCACTGCGGTGTGCGATGGGGGGGTGGTCATCGATCTTTCTGCGATGAAGGGAATGTGGGTCGATCCGGCTGCTCGAACGGCGCGAGCGCAGCCGGGACTCCTCTGGGGGGAATTCGACCGCGAGGCCCAGGCCTTCGGGAACGCCACCCCCGGCGGGATCATCACCCACACCGGCATCGCGGGTCTCACGCTCGGCGGGGGGCTGGGCTGGCTGATGCGCCGATACGGGCTTACCTGCGACAATCTGCTGTCGGCCGACGTGGTCACCGCCGACGGTGAGTTCGTACGCGCCAGTGCCGGGGAGCACCCCGACCTCTTCTGGGGCCTCCGCGGGGGCGGCGGCAACTTTGGCGTGGTCACGTCCTTCGAGTATCGTCTGCATCCCGTCGGACCGATCGTCCTGGCCGGCGTGATCCTCCACCCCGCGGCGAGGGCCCGCGACGTCCTCGGCTTCTACCGCGACTATATTGCGAGCGCACCCGACGAGTTGACAACGATCGTGGTCCTCCGGATGGCACCGCCCGCCCCATTCCTCCCTCCGGGGGTGCACGGACAACCGGTCGTGGTCATCGGCGCGTGCTACGCGGGCCCCGTGGAGGAGG
Organism: Acidobacteriota bacterium; assembly: GCA_016202975.1. Lineage (GTDB taxonomy): Bacteria > Acidobacteriota > Terriglobia > UBA7540 > UBA7540 > JACQNR01. Next base: position 780 of record JACQNR010000347.1, on the reverse strand, counting down.
GCGAGCGAGCGGTTGCCCCGCTGCGTCGGTTCGGCGATCCCCTGGTGGACTTGATCCGCCCGACGCCGTACGTCTCGCACCAAGGGCTGTTCGACCCCACCGCGCCCCATGGGCTCGGCTACTACTGGAAGTCGGAGTATGTGCCATCGCTCAGCGATGCCCTGATCGACACCCTCGCCGCGCACGCCTGGCGCCTCGTGACGCCGGAGTCCTACACCATCATCTTCCACCTGGGCGGCGCGGTCGGACGAGAGGACCCGGAGGGATCAGCCTTCGAAGACCGTCGGGCGGCTCATGCGGTGAACATCGACGCGGTCTGGTCGGAGCCCGCCCGGGTGCCCGCGTGCATCGCGTGGACCCGGGACTTCTGGGAGGCGCTCCGTCCGTATTCCACGGGCCGCGTCTACGTGAACTTCCTGGGCGAGGAAGGGCAGGACCGGGTGCGGGGGGCCTACGGCGAGGCAAAGTACGAGCGGCTGCAGGTGCTCAAGCGCAAGTACGACCCGACGAACTTCTTCCGTCTTAACCAGAACATCCGACCGTAGATCGGGCTGCGGACCGAGGAAACTTCATGCCGGGCCTCCGTTGGCGACGTGAGCGGGTAGTACTTGGCGATGTGAAAAGCCCACAGTCAATCCGGGGCTGGCGCAGACCCTTCGGGTCTGCGATCGCGGTGTGCATTGCGCCTCCGGCGCGCAGACCTAAATGGCAAGGTATGCGCCACCCGCGCTCCCTGTCCACCAGAATTTTCTTTCGGATTCAACAGAGGTAATATAAAAG
>JACQNR010000045.1 GCA_016202975.1 Acidobacteriota bacterium | reverse complement strand
TGGTTGACGCCTTTGGCCTTGGGATGGACGTACCGGGAGAAAGGCATGTACAAGGAAGCCATCGAGATATTTCGACGGACGCCAGATAGCCCTTCAAAATTGGCCCATGAGGGCAATTGTTACGCGCGCGCAGGCAACAAGGCCGAAGCGCAAAAAGCCATCCGGAAGTTGGTAGAGAGAAGCGCGAAGGACCGTGTCGGAACCTACGGGGTGGCGTTCGTGTATGTGGGGCTGGGTGAAAAGGATCGAGCCTTCGATTGGCTGGAAAAAGCGTACAAGGTCCACGACAAGGGGTTGGTTTTCATTAAGACGGACCCCGCGCTCGACCCCCTGCGCTCCGACCCGCGCTTCCAGGACCTCCTGCGCCGGATGAATTTCCCCCTGTAGGGGTGGGTCTGTGACCCGCGCCTACAAAGATTTAACGAGTTTTCGCTCGCGCGCGAGTTCGATAATCCGTTCGACGACTTCCTCTGCGCTCAGAAGCGTCGAATCAATCTCGACCGCATCCGGTGCCGGGACGAGCGGCGAGACTTTTCTTTCTGCGTCGAGCTGGTCGCGGCGGCCGATGTCGTAAGCCGTCTGCTCGAGGGTGCGTGCCCGGCCTTCCGGCAAGTCCTGGTTGAGTCTCCGCCGCGCCCGTTCTTCCACGTCTGCCTTCAGGAAGATCTTCAGAGGCGCATCGGGAAAGACCACCGTCCCGATATCCCGGCCTTCCATCACCACACCCTTCCCGCGCGCCAGGCTTCGCTGCAGGGCGATCAACTTCTGACGTACCTCGGGCAGGCGTGACACCTGGGCCGCGGCGAGCGTTACCTCCGACGTACGAATCTGCTGCCCCACATTACGGCCGTCCAAGTAAACCACGGAATGCCCGTCGTCGGTCACGATTTCGATTTGCGCGGCGGAAACAACCGCAGCGACGGCTCCTTCGTCGTCGAGCGCGGCTCCGGTCCTCACCACCTTCAGCGCCGCAGCGCGGTAAGTAGCGCCACTGTCAACGTAAGTGAGGCCCAGGCGCGCCGCAAGCATCTGCGCAACCGTGCTCTTCCCCGCTCCTGCGGGGCCATCGATCGTAATGATGAGAGGGTTTGTCATGGAATATTCAAAGCGAGGTTTGGTAAAACTAGATTCGCTTGAAAGCCTTCTGTAACTCCTTCATGCCATAGCGAAGGACGATGGGCCGCCCGTGCGGACACGTCATGGGCGCCTGAGTTTCGCCCAGCGCGCGCAATAGCCAGACCATCTTGCTCTGTTCGAGCCGCATGTTGATCTTGATCGCGGCGTGGCACGATACGGAGGCCGCGATCTTGAGCCGGAGATCGTCGAGCGAAAGACTTTGCGCCTCCTGTCCAAGACTGTCCAAAAGTTCCAGAAGCAGGCGTTCGACCGCGTCGGCCCGAATCTCGGCGGGAGCGGATTTGACGGCGACAGTGCGCTGCCCGAACGGCTCCACTTCGAACCCGTTGGCAGCGAGCTCCTCAGCGATTTCCTGATAGGCGACCTGCTGCGCGGGTTTGAGTTCGATGACGATGGGCATGAGGAGGCGCTGGCCTTCGACGTTTTCCTCGCGCCTCTGACGCACGTGCCGCTCGAAGAGCACGCGCTCGTGCGCAGCGTGCTGGTCGACGATCCAGAGGCCCTGCGGGTTGGTTGCGACGATAAAGCTTTCCTCCACCTGCCCGAGCGGGATGAGATCGGCGGGGAGTTCTGAAGCCTGGGATGAATAACTCATTTCAGGCAGTTTGGGTTCAGCTTCCCCTGAAAATGCGGGCGGGGCGTAAGTGGAAAGCGCCGCGGCGACGAGCGGGAGCCGCGCGTTTTCCGGTTTTGGTCGAGGAGGAGAAAGCTGAAAGTCCCGGTGCCTCGAAGCCTGCCCTCTTGGCCAGGGAATTTCAGCGCCTTTCATTCCGGGCGGTTCATCGCTCAGCCGCTCGGCGGCATCCGTAGCGAGGGCGTCCGAAATATTCGCCGTCTTGGATGCGGGAAATGACGGAACAGGTCTCGTCACAACCAGCGCCTGGCGAATCGAATCCCGAACCAGATCGTGAATAAATTGAGTGCGCCGAAAGCGCACTTCGGTCTTCGAGGGATGAACGTTGACATCCACTTCCGCCGCGGGAATCTCCAGGAATACAAGCGCCACGGGCGACATGCCGGAGGGAAGAATGTTCCGGTATGCTTCGGTGATGGCGTGCAGTATCAGCCGGTCACGCACCAGGCGGCGATTGACGAAGAAGAAAATCTGATTGCGGTTGAGCTTTTGCACTTCCGGCCGGGAAGCGAATCCGAAAACCCGGACGATAATAGGATTTGCGGTGTCATTTTCCTCTTCCGGAGCGGCGAAAGAGGGCGGCGGCATCTGGCGCTCGACGGGCGCCACTTCCACCATTTGTTCGAGCATCTGGCCGCCCATAACCTGATAAACGCGCTCACGCGTGGTGGTGACCGGCGAGACGTTGAGAATTTCGTTGGTCAGCGATTCCAACCTGAAGCTTTTCTCCGGGTGCGCCAGAGCGTAATGAGTGACGAGGGTTGCAATGTGGCCGAGCTCGGTTGATTCGGACTTGAGAAACTTGCGCCGCGGCGGTGTATTGAAGAACAGATCTCGCACGTCAATCCGGGTTCCCTGCGGCCACGCCGTTTCCTTCACGTCGCGTATCTTGCCCCCGGCAATCTCCACGTGCGTTCCGACATCTTCAGAGGCGTGACGTGTGTCCAACTCAAGGCGCGAAACGGCCGCGATGGAGGGCAGAGCTTCACCGCGAAATCCCAGGGTGGAGATTTCATATAAGTCTTCGGCGAAGCGAATCTTACTCGTCGCGTGCCGCTCAAAGGCCAGCATCGCGTCGTCGTGCGACATGCCGCACCCGTCGTCGGTCACGCAAATTCGCCGCTTGCCGCCCGCTTCGAGCGCAACTTCCAAGCGCGTCGCGCCCGCGTCCAGTGAGTTCTCCATCAGTTCCTTGACCACCGACGCCGGGCGCTCGACGACCTCGCCCGCAGCGATCTTGTTGGCAACGGCTTCGGCCAATATGCGGATGACAGACATGATTCCGGGTCAGTCCTTTATCCTGAGCCCCAATTCGTCCAATTGGTCAGGATCGACGGTAGCCGGCGCGTCGCACATCAAATCGACGGCGCTCGCGGTTTTGGGAAACGCGATGACTTCACGGATGTTTGACTCTCCAGCCATCAACGCGACGATGCGGTCAAACCCCAGGGCGATTCCGCCGTGGGGCGGCGTGCCAGATTCAAGCGCATCGAGGAAGAAGCCGAACCTTTCGCGCGCCTTTTCAGGAGTCAGGCCCAACACGGTGAATATCCGTTTTTGAATATCATGGCGATGGATTCTGATGCTGCCGCCGCCGATCTCCGCTCCATTCAGCACCAGGTCGTAAGCCAGCGCCTTGATCGCTCCGGGGTCGGACTCGAGTTTGTCCAAGTCCTCCTCGCGCGGTGAGGTGAAAGGGTGGTGCATAGCGCCGAAGCGCTTATCCTTTTCGTCGTACTCAAACATCGGAAAGTCGATCACCCAGAGGAAACTCCACGTCCCGGGTGTGATCATCTCCAGCTTTCGTCCGAGCTCGAGCCGCAGGTCGCCAGAAGCGTTATCCAGCTTCGATAGTGCTGCTCGGTCGGCCCTGGCAGACCTTAGACCGAGGAAGATAACCATGTCTCCCGACCTTGCCCCCGCACCTGAAACAAGGATACGGACCGCTTCTTCTCCGATCGCCTTCCCAAGCGGCGAATGCACGCCGGATTCATCCACCTTGGCGTAGGCGAACCAGTCGGCGCCGCTCGCTTTGGCCTGCTCCTGGAGCTTGTCGAGCTGGCTGCGCGAGGCCCGCCCCCAGCCCGGCACGCGCAGAGCCTTGAATGGTTGCATGATGTGGAGCTTCTCCTCCGCGCCCGACGGGAGTCTCATGCGCTTCCACGCGAGGTCAAATCCCAGGTGCGGCTTGTCCGACCCGTACTTCTCCATCGCCACCTCGTAGCTCATCCGCGCGAAGGGGCGCGACACCTTGACATCGACGAGGGCGAACAAGCTTTCGATCAGGCCCTCGATGATATCGAACAGAATCGCACGCGACGGGAACGCCATCTCGATGTCGATTTGCGTGAATTCTGCTTGGCGATCGGCGCGGAAATCCTCGTCGCGAAAACAACGCACGATCTGGAAGTAGCGGTCGCCCCCCCCAATCAGGAGCAATTGCGTGAAGAGTTGTGGCGACTGCGGCAGCGCGTAGAAATGTCCGCGATGAATTCGGCTCGGAAACATGAAGTCGCGCGCGCCCTCAGGCGTCGAACGCGTCATGAAGGGCGTCTCAATCTCGATGAACCTGTGCCCGCTCATATATTCCCGCACCGCCAGGGCGGCCTGGTGTCGAAGGCGCAACTTTCGCTGCATGCTGACGCGCCTCAGGTCCAGATAGCGGTACTGCAGCCGCGTCTCCTCGGCAGTTTTGACCTCGTCCTCAATCGGAAAGGGAGGAGTCTTCGCTTCGTTAAGAAGCAGCAGCGTCTTCGCCTTCACCTCCACCTCGCCCGTCGGGAGTTGGGAATTGATAGTTGCGGCGTCCCTTAACATGACTTCGCCTTCCACGCCCACCACGTATTCGGCGCGCACTTCTTCTGCCTTACCATGCGCCTCAGCACTGAGATCGGGAGTGCACACCACCTGCGTGATCCCGGTGTGATCGCGCAGATCGAGAAAGATCAGATTGCCCAGGTCGCGCCGCCGCGCCACCCAGCCCGCGAGGAACACCGTCTTGCCCGCCTCCGATTTGCGGAGGTCTCCGCAGTAATGAGTCCGTTGCCGTTCACCCAATAGATCGAGTTTCAAATCAGTGACTGCCTTTCTCTTGATTGTAGGGGCGGGTCTTAGACCCGCCCCTACGAATGTGATCGCCCCCAATGCGGGTCTAGGACTCGCCCTTACCAAGTCGCTTTTTCAAGTACGAACTGACGCGTGCGGCCTCGATTTCTTGCTGCATCGCCGCTGCCATGTCCTTCACCTGGTAGCGGCCGGACGCGAGTTCGCCCTCGCCGATGATCACCGCAAATCGCGCTCCAAGCTTGCTTGCCTGGCCGAGCGATTTCTTCAGCTTGGCATTTTCATAATTTGTCTCCACGCGTAGACTTTGCTCGCGGAGTGTGCGCGCTAGTTGTGCGGCGGGCCGCTCCGCAGCTTCGCCCAGCCAGGCGACGA
>JACQNR010000345.1 GCA_016202975.1 Acidobacteriota bacterium | reverse complement strand
CTTCAAGAAGTCATGCCTGAGTCAGCTCAAAAATTTCTGATCATCCGCCTCAGCTCGATCGGCGACATCGTTCATGCTTTGCCGGCAGTTTCGGCGCTGGGCCGAGCACTCCCCGGTGCTGAAATTCACTGGGTCGTGGAATCGAGGCATGCTCCTTTGCTCGACGGAAACCGGTATGTTCACCGCGTGATTTCCCTCGACACGCTCTTATGGCGAAAGAAGCTCGCGTCCGGCGCGACCCTCGCAACCATCTGGCGAACCATCGGAGATTTGCGGCGGGAACGCTACGACGCCGCGATCGATTTTCAGGGGCTCTATAAATCGGCTTTGATTGGCTGGCTGACCGGGGCGCAGGAGAGAATCGGGTTCGTCGAGGCGAGGCTGCGTGAGCCTGCCGCAGGTGTCTTCTATTCAAAACGAGTATCGGCGCCCGGGCGCGAGCACGTCGTCGACCTGAATTTTGCGCTTCTTGAACCCTGGGGGGTGCCCAACACGAGCAGAGCGGATTGGGAGTTTCCCCTTCCCAGGAATCGCGACGATGATGAATTCGTCTCCCAGGCGCTCGCAGAGCGCGGAATCAAGGACTTCATCATCATAAATTCCGGCGGGGGCTGGCAGAGTAAATGTTGGCCGCCTGAAAATTATGCAGACTTGATTCGGCTTTGCTCGTCGGAGTTTGGCGGCGATTTTCTTTTGACGGGCTCCCACGCCGAGGAACCGTTGATCGAGCGGATCGTTCAGGAGTCCGAAATCTCTCGGGCAAGGTACTTCCCATCTACTCTCACACAGTTTATCTCTCTTGCGCGACGCGCTCGATTGCTGGTGGGGGGCGACACGGGGCCACTTCATGTCGCGGCAGCTTTGCGGACACCGGTTGTGGCGATCTTTGGCCCGACGAGCCCTGCACGCAACGGGCCATTTTCACTTCAAGACATTACTCTTTGGAACATGGGGTCCATTGACTATACTCGGCGGGCAGTGGCCGCAGGATATATCCAAGGCATTTCGGTCGAGGCGGTCGCAGCGGCGGTCCGTCGACGTCTCGAGAGTGCCCATGGATAAGAACTATGCAGCTTGGGCAGCACGTTGGCGAGTTCCGGCGGGATTCCTCCTGGCCGTGGCATACATCGTGCTCTGCCGGCCGCAGCGTGGAATTCTTATTGCCGGTGCCGCAGTCGCGATGGTGGGGCTTTTCATCCGCGCCTACGCCGCGGGATGCCTCAATAAGAATGCGGCTCTCGCCACCGGCGGGCCTTATGCCCGCACTCGTAACCCCCTCTATTTCGGAAGTTTCATCATGGGCGCCGGATTTGCTGTCGCCGGCGGCGTCTGGTACCTTGGGCTCGCACTGCTGGGTTTATTTATCCTGATCTATTGGCCGGTAATGCGACGCGAGGGGAAATTCCTTCGGAGCGAGTTTGGAGAAGATTACACACGCTACGCAGCCGCCGTGCCTTTTTTTTTCCCCGCGGTCAGGAGTGGAAACCTGGGAGGCGAATCTTTCCGTTGGGATCAATACTTCAAGAACCGTGAATACCGTGCAGCTCTGGGATATGCAGCGGCGATCGCTGTTCTCGCCGCGAAAATGCTTCTGGCGTAGGAGCGACAGCTTCACGGGGGGATCTCCCTGTAGTGGCGGGATCCGCGAAGGAGGTTTACCCGAGACTCCCCCATCGGCAATCTTTTCCTATTCTTGGCTCTACCTTGCGACAATTGTTATAAGCTAGTCCACCGTGAGGCTCGGGAAGCTCCGAGCGCTTTCACTCCAGATTATGCCGACTGAAACGCTGAAGGGCGCGCCTTCCCCCCGAGTTCGGTGGATCGGCGTCCGCAAAGTCCTCGAACGGTCTCTCGTCCGATTCTTCAACGAGGATTCCTTTGCAGTGTCCGCCTCGATCGCCTACCACAGCCTGCTCTCCATTTTTCCGTTTTTGCTTTTGCTCATTACGGTGAGTGGCTTCCTCATCGCTCAAGAGGAGCTCGCCTCCCGTCTGGCGATGATATTTAACCGGTTTCTTCCTGTGCAAGCTGATTTTATTTTCCGGAATATCGCGGGTGTCACCCAAGTGTACAACAGGATCGGAGGAATCTCGTTGCTTCTGTTACTTTGGAGTTCCTCCGGAATCTTCCTGCCCCTTGAGAAGGCGCTGAACCGCGCCTGGGGAGTCGAGAAACAACGCAGTTGGATTTTTCGTCATTTACTGGCGCTGGAAATGGCGCTGGTGGTTGGACTCATATTCTTTCTCTCCTCCGTCGTGGTGGGCGTCAACGTTTACGTCCATAATTGGGTCAGGATCGGATCGAAGCTCTTTCCATCGCTGCTCGTCTCGCTCGCGTACCATTCGACTGTCATCGCCGTGACTTTCACTCTTACACTCACCATGTTCGTGGTCTTGTTCAAGGTCCTGCCCAACCGGCACATGAGATTCCGCCACGTCTTACCGAGTGCTCTGATGACGGCGCTCTTCTGGGAAGCGGCGCGTTCCCTCTTCACTCTCCTGCTGCCTTCCTTCAATTATCGCCAGGTCTACGGCTCGATCGGCGTCGTGGTGGCGCTCATGACCTGGATATACATCTCCTCCGCCGTGACCCTATTTGGTGCGCAGATTTCCTACACCCTCTATCGCTCGCTCCGCCCGGAGGATGCCAGCATCGACAAATGATCGGCTCCTTCGCCCACTTAGGGATGGGGTGAGCCGTTGAAGGAATGAACTGCAATCTTTCCGTCGCGAATTTGCGCCGTGACGGCGCCGCTCAATTCCGGCTGGAAAACACGGGCGCGAACGGCTTTGAGCCGTGCCAAAGTCTCCACGCTAGGCAGTTTCCCGAACCTGCCGCTCCCTGCGGTGATCAAAGCGATGGAAGGGTCGACCCGGTCGAGGAAAGCAGCGCTGGATGTGTTTTGTGCGCCGTGTCCGGCCACCTTCAGAATCTGACTTTGCAGCGCCACACCTTGGCGGGTCAATTCCGTCTCCGCCTCTTCATCGATGTCACCTGTCAATAACACGCTGCCTCCGGCGGCAGAAACCCGCATCACCAGCGAGTCGTTGTCGGCTGGCCGCTCGCCTACCGTTCGATGAGCAGGCGGCCAAAGGACCTCGACCCTTGTATCGCCGATTTGGATCGCCTGCCCCGCCGTGAGCTGCCGGTCCTGGATGCCGAGGCTATCTGCCTCGTGGAGCAATCGGAGGTATCCGGGAGTTAGTGGGTTCGCCGCGTGCCAAAATTTCCCAACTCGAAAATTTTGAAATACGGCGCTCAGACCCCCCAGGTGATCTTGCCGCGCGTGGCTCAGCACGACGAGATCGATTCGGGTGATTCCGCGCGACCAGAGGTACGGCGAAACAACGTTCTCGCCCTGGTCCCACCCACCCCGGCTGCTCTCTCCTGGATTCCCCGTCCGGCTACCACAGGCGTCAACAAGCATGGTGGTTTGATCGGGAAGCGCGACGAATAAAGCGTCGCCGCCTCCGCAGTCCAGGGCGGTGACTTCCAGCGCGCCACGCGGAATGTGGGCGGGAAATGGCGGAAATGAAATCAGCACGGCAAACACCCCTGAGCCCGCCATGGAGAACCAAAACATCCGCCGCGAGCTCGCAACGAACCAGCCTGCCAGAACAACAAGAAACGCGAATCCCAGAGAGACCCAGAACGGCGGATCGGGAACTCGATAGCTGACCCAGGCCGGAAATCCGCGAAACTCAGCCACGGCGACGAACCCTGCCGTGACCAGGGAAAGAGCCTGGGCGGGCAACGAGGCTAGGACCGGGCTGACCGCCGCAAGCACCACCGTGGGGGTCGCAAGACCGAGGAGGATCGTCATCAGCGGTGTGGCCAGCGCGTTTAACAAAATTCCTGCAATCGTCACGCGATGGAATGTCTCCGTCATTGGCAATAGAAGCCCCACCTGCAAAATGGCCGAAAACAGCAGCGTGCTCGCAACCCATAGCGCCGCCTCGACAGGCATAGTTACCATCTTGAGAATGACGCCGGGGTGGCGCGCAAGGGATTTCACACGCTTCGAGAGCGAGGCCGCGAGGCTGCGGAGATCGAGCCGAAATTGCGCGAGGCGCGGCTCGAGACGCGCGTCCCTCTCAGCGTTCGAGAGGTCAGCGAGCGCCCGCCGGTAGGGTTCGCTGGTTTTCTCCAGTATGGGCACAGCGAGTCCGGCAATGAGCAACGCGGCGGCGAACGAAAGCTGGAAACCCGATTCGAAAAGCCAGAACGGCCGAGTGACGAGCAGAACCAGAGCACTCGCTCCGACCGCGTTGAGGAGTGACCGCGGGCGGTACAGGAATCGCGCACCGAGGTAGACAAAGATCATCAGGGTTGCACGCAATGTCGGCGCGCGCTGATCGAGCAAGAGCGCGTAAGTGACCATGGCCGCAAGCAGCAAGACAATATGCAGCTCTTCCCTCAAGCCCAGACTGCGCAGAAGCAGTCCTGCGAGGAATGCGAGAAGTCCAAGTTGCATGCCGGAGACGACGAGCAGGTGATAGAGCCCCGTCCGCCGGAAATTCTCGACCGTCTCCGTCGAAAGGGACGTGCGATCGCCCAGCAACACCGCTTTGATCACGGCGCCTTCGCGGCCCTGCCGGGTCCAAGGCGGATAGATCCGGTCGATGCCGTCCAAAAGTTGCTGGCGTATCGCCTGGATAGATTTCTCAAGCCCCGTCTCATTTCGTGACGGAAGCTTCTCAACCAGATGCGGACTCTTGATCGTTCCGATGAAGCGAATGTCTTCGACGGAATCGAGCCAGCGTGGGTAATCGAAGCCGCCCGGATTGCGGTAGCTCCGCGGTCTGCGTAACTGGGCCATGACGCGAAGGCCGTCTCCGTACGCGAGCCGCAAGGAATCAGCAAGCTCCATGCTCTCCTTGTCTTCGCCGACCATCAACCGTACGCGCACTTTGCCTTCTGTGGGGAGAACTCGTCCCCGGCTCTCCGCCCGCTTCACGTCCAGGTCGAACTCAAATTCGTCCGGAGTTCGCTGTGGCGTTGATGCGATATTTCCTTCGAGGCGGACGGGATCAGCAAGGTCTGCTCCTCGTCCGGCGAGGTAGCGAACATGATCGGGGGGAAATCTCAGCTCAAACAATTGCATTGTGGCGCCACCGGCTGCGAGAAATCCCATCAGGAGCGCAGCGTGCGCTGCGATCCCTCGCGAAGCGCGCATAAGCAGGAGGCCAGCGAGAAGAGATCCACAGGCAATGAAGATGAAAAGTGAGAGAAGCGCGCCCGATCCGATATCCGCAGGGGCGAGAACGATTCCTGTCGCGAAGCAGGCAGCAAGCAGGAGAAGCGGGTGATGAGATGAGTGATCGCTCAATCGCGTGAGCCAGAGACATCCCGGCGCCGAAAGAATTGCTCAGTGCCACAGGATTCACCGGTCATACCGGCATTAGACGGCCCGGCGGACAAGCCGCACGAGCGCTTCAAGGTGGTAAGTGTGGGGGAAAAAGTCGAACATTTCAACCGACTCGGGTTCGTACCCGTGCGCGACCAGGAATCCCAAGTCGCGGGCCAGCGTTGGCGGGCTGCAGGAGACGTAATGTATGCGCTTCGGCTGAACACCAACGAGGAGCTTCAAAACAGATGCTCCCACGCCCGCACGCGGCGGGTCGAGAACCACCAGATCGACCCCGACCTGGGCAAAGCGGCGCAGGAAGTCTTGCGCGCCGGCCTCCACCGTGCGCACGTTCGTGAAGGCGTGAGCCTTTGCGTTCGCTGCGAGGTCCGCCGCTGCGCTTCGAGAGGCCTCGACGCCGATAACCGTCCCGAAACTTCGTGCCATCGGTAATGTAAACAATCCGACACCTGCGAAAAGGTCCAGGGCAGATTCGCCGTGTACAGGACCGATGACGGCATCAACGAGCTTGGGGAGCAGAAAACGTGACACCTGGAAGAACGATCCGGGTCTCACCCGATAGCCGAATTCGCCGACTGAATACGTGAGGTGTGGCTCCCCAACGACTTGGAGTCCACTCCCTGCCTCCACGGCCACACTGGCGACGCCTGGAATCGAGCTGAGAATTTCATTCGCGACCGATTCGCCCTTGGTCAACATCCCGCGCAGGATGACGGCAGTATGGTCGTCGCACTGATCGGCGAAGAGTTCGATCTCGGTGCAACCTTCCAGCAGGCTGGCCCAACGCTCGCGCCGAAATTCGCGAAGAACCTGATTGAGCTTGTCGGAAAGCAGCAAGCACGACTCCACCGGAAACACTCTGTGCGAGTACGCCTCAAAAAAGCCGATTTCCAAGAGCCCTTCGGGAGTCCGTCCGACTTTGAATTGCGCCTGGTTACGGTAATTCTGTGGCTGCGCCGTGTGCAAAACGATCGACTTCTCCCAATTGATTTTCCCGGTGCGCCGCAGAGTCTCGCGCAAGATCTCTTGCTTCACCTCAGCCTGGCGCTGTGGACCGAAATGCTGGTAGTGGCACCCGCCGCAGTGCCCGAAGTAGGGACAAGGCGGCTCGATGCGGTCCGGCGACGGCTCGAGGATCCGAAGTGGGCGGGCATGGACGATACCTTTTGCAACTCGCACTACTTCCGCTTCCACCCGCTCGCGGGGAAGGACGCGCGGAACAAAGACCGCACGCCCGTCGCGGTAGCCCAGCGCGTCCCCGCCGTAAATGAGTTTTTGGGGAGCAATTTCGAAAGTCATGACTAACTTTTGCGTCAGAGATAAAACAGACTCATTCTCGGAACCCGATAGTGTTCGAACAGGCGCTTCTTCAGGAATTGGCGTTCCAACGATTCGATCTGTGCCGCAGACATGTTCCGGCGATAAGGTCCGAGTCCGCGGGCCACTTCGGCCTTGAGGTCGGCCAGCAAATCGACACTGGAAGCACGCAGCATAGACGCGCCCAGAATGTCTTCCAGGGCCGAAAGCCTGCGCTCGAGAGCCTCGAGTTCTGGCGCGGCGCTCTCCCTCTGCTGGCTCGTGAGACCCTGCAGTTCGCCGGCGGCTCGCCGCAAATCTTCGCTCAGGCCAGCTTGGCCTGCATCTCTGGCCAGGTCTGCCGCGCGCGTCAATGCTTCTCCGTTCCGTTCCAAGAATTGGACGATCTCAGGGTTCGAAAACGGTGCCGCGTCCTGCACGGCACTGGCGGCAACTGGCGAGCGGCTCTGACTTGAACTCGAATCCTGCATTTCCTCAGCGGCTTTCATCACCTGCTGAGTGCAGTAGGCAAGGCTGTTGACACGTTGAATGTGTGGCGGCCGCTTTTGGAATTTGGCAAAGGCGCTTTCAATGCCCTCGAGCACTGCGGCCAGGGGAATCCCCGCATCTTTCCAGGACTCGATCAGCGCCCAGTCGAGGGGCGATAGCAGCGAAGGCGTGTTACGGCACCGGCGGTAGCATTCCTCGATCTCGGTGAAGTAATTGAAATAATTTTCCACGACGGGCGATCCTACTTGTGGCGCGCAGCGGCAAGGTGACGCTCGTAAATGATCCGCAGCCCATCGAGCGTCAAGGAGGAATCGACAGGGATTTTGTACTTCGATGCGGCAGCGACCAGGGACGCCTGGCCGCCGGTAGCTACGACTTTCGTCTTGGCGCCGAGCGTGACGCACATTCGATCGAGGATTCCATCCACCATGCCCACGGCACCATGGAATAGCCCGGACTGCATGCTGGCGACGGTGTTGGTGCCGATGACGCGCTGCGGCTCACGGATTTCGACGCGCGGCAGGCGCGCTGCCTGCTGGAAAAGCGCTTCCGAGGAGACGCCGAGTCCCGGCGCGATGACACCGCCCAGATACTCACCCTTCCCGGAGATCGCGTCGAAGGTAATGGCCGTGCCGAAATCCACTACGATGCACGGGCCGCCATACTTCTCAAAGGCGGCGACGCTGTTGGCGATGCGGTCCGCCCCGACTTCCTGAGGATTGTCGTAATGGATCGCCATCCCGGTTCGCATGCCGGGTCCGAGGAACACCGCCTCGAGGCGGAAGTATTTCGCGGACATCTCCTCGAGGGCGGAATTCAATGGCGGCACGACGCTTGCAATCATCACACCCGTAATTCCCTCCGGCCGGATACCGTCGAGCGAAAGCAGATTGCGGGTAAAGACACCGAATTCGTCTGCCGTCTGGCGGCGGTTCGTGGAGAGCCGCCACTGGGCCCTCAGCGTCTTCCCCTCGAAGACGCCGAGAACCGAATTGGTATTGCCTATATCAATGACAAGGAGCATACGTCAGTCGTCAGTTTTCAGCGATCAGCTGTCTGTCGGAGTTCTTGCCGAGGACTGACAGCTGGCAGCTTGCTATTATCTTACTTCTACAATTTCCCCCGCAACCAGCGTCTCTTCGCGGCCATCGCCGCGGCGCACGCGCAGCGCACCCCTGGCATCGAGACCTGCCGTCACTGCCTGATACTCGCCCGTTCCGGTCAGGACTCGCACGGGTTTACCTTCAGCAAAAGTTGATGCGGCGGCCCACCGCGAGGCCGCCGCTTGGCCGCCTTCCAGTAGAATCATTTGATATTGCTTCTCCAGTTCCTTCAGAAGAGTCACCAGGACCAGAGCCCGTGACACGGCCCTTCCAGTTTCCATGCGCAGTGACGTCGCGATGGCTTTCAACTGGCCCGGCATTTCGCGATGATTGACATTAATCCCGATGCCGAGCACCACCGCGTGCAAGCGGTCGAGTTCGGCGCTCATCTCGGTCAGGATTCCGCATACTTTCTTGCCTCCGACCAGCACATCGTTTGGCCAGCGAATATCAGCCGTCACCCCGGCTGCGATTTCGACGGCTTGGTGCACGGCGACACCCGCCATCAGCGTCAGCACGGGCGCTGCCGAGGGAGCAAGCGGTGGACGGAGGATAACCGAAACGTAGATGCCGGCTGATTTCTCCGAGTGCCACACACGGCCGAGCCGCCCGCGTCCCGCCGTTTGCTCTTCCGCCACGACGACCGTGCCGTGTTCGGCTCCTTTGGAAGCAAGGGCCATCGCCACGCTGTTTGTCGAATCGGTCCTGAAATAATGAAGAATCTTGTGGCCGATTCTGCCCTCACCCGCATCCAGCTTGAGGAGGCTGGGCGCGAGAATATCCGGCAATTTCTGGAGCTGATAGCCGTTCGACGGGTGGCCCTTGATTTCCACGCCCAGCGCGCGCAGCCTCTCGATGTAATGCCACACGGTGGAGC
Organism: Acidobacteriota bacterium; assembly: GCA_016202975.1. GTDB lineage: Bacteria > Acidobacteriota > Terriglobia > UBA7540 > UBA7540 > JACQNR01. Next base: position 4,188 of record JACQNR010000345.1, on the reverse strand, counting down.
GGGTGACGCCGATCTCAGACGCAATCTTGGGTCCGGGGAGAACCACGGTGGCGTTCTGCGCCATGAGCTGGAGGAGCCTGTCGATTTTGCGGTCTGTGCTGGCGGTGGGCATGAGCGTTGCGGAGTGCTCCCTTGGCCTCGAGCGGGGACCGTCCCGCCACTACAAAGGCTCAATCAGGAAGTTGATATCGGCAGCCTGCGCGGAGTGCGTCAATGCGCCGACGGAAATGCAGTCTACACCTGTTTCCGCATAGGCCCGGATATTTTCCGCGTTGACCCCGCCCGAAACTTCCAAGCGCACTCGCCCTGCGGCCGCGACGACGCACTCGCGGACTTTGGCGGGCGCCATATTATCGAGCAAGACCGCATCGGCACCCGCGGCCATCGCTTCTTGAAGTTCCACTACTGATCGAACCTCGACCTCGATGGGGAGGCCGGCTGCCACAACTGGCCGTCCGGCTCGTGCCCTTTCGATGGCGGCGCGAATGCCGCCTGCAAGAGCCAGATGGTTGTTCTTGATCAGAATGCCGTCATCCAGCCCCATGCGATGGTTGCACCCGCCGCCCATGCGCACGGCGTATTTCTCGAGCGCACGCAGTCCCGGTGTGGTCTTTCGAGTATCGAGAAGTTTGACGCTGAGCCCACTGAGTTGTTCCAGGTAACGGCGTGTGAGCGTGGCGATGCCGCACAGTCGTTGCAGAAAATTGAGCGCGATGCGCTCGCCCGCGAGAAGCCCTGCGGCGCTGCCTGTCACCCGCGCAAGCTTGGTGCGCGCGTTTACCCGCGTGCCTTCTTCCTGCAGGGGGTGAAATTCGACAGAGCCATCCACGACACGAAAAACCGTTTCGGCCATTGGAAGACCCGCCACAACCAGTTCCTGCTTGGCAGTCAAATTGCCTTGCGCCTTGAGATATTCGGGGATAGTCAATTGCGAGGTGAAATCCCCTCGGCCCAAGTCTTCTGCAAGGGCCCGCTCCACCAGGCCACGCAGGGCTTCAGGTGACATTCCCAATTGCAGAGCCGAGAGCTGAGGCGAACGGGGAGCAGCACACACGGTTCATCCCAGCCTTTCGAGGGTGTCGAGAACTCTGCGGAGTTGCGCGGTCATTTCCGCGTGCCGCTTCTCGACACCGCGGACAACTTCCTTCGGCGCCCGGCTCATGAACTCACGGTTCTTCAGCTGCTTTTGAATCTGCTCTAGAACCTTCCCCACCTTTTCCTTCTCTTTCAGCAATCGCGCGCGCTCGGCGGCCGGATCGATTTGCACGTCATGAAAGACACGGACATCAAAGTGAGTGGTGGCCCGCACGCCGCCCGATTCCGCGTTGAGCCTCCCGCGAGTAAAGTTCAATGCCTGAAATGACGCGAGGCGGAGAATGGAATCCTGGTTCTTGCGGAATAGCTCGAGGATTCGAAGGTCCTCGCTTGCCACTTGAGCGCTGGGTTTTTTCGTCTGGAGTCCCATTTCCGCCTTGGCGTTCCGCACGGTGGTGACGAGGTCCCGCACGGTCAGGAACTGCTTCTCCGAGACAGGGTCTTGCACGCGGTCGCCGGCGAGGCTGAACTGCGCGAGAGATAGGGAAGCTTCCTTGCCTCCACGCGGGAGCCTTGACCACAGCTCTTCGGTGATAAACGGCATGAAAGGATGCAGCAAGCGAAGCGCTGCGTCGAAGACTCGCGCAAGATTCGCCCACGCGGGCGGAAGCTTATCGCCCTTCGGGGGTACCGTGATTTCCGGCTTCACCCACTCCACATACCAGTCGCAGAACTCGTGCCAGAAGAAATGATAGATCGTGAATGCGGCTTCGTGAAACCGGTAACCCACGAGCGCGTCGTTCATTTCGCGTGTGACGGTTGCGAGGCGCGAAAAGATCCAGCAATCGGCAAGCTGCATTGCCTCCGAACCCGCCGCCGGCTCCAGTCCCACTCCTGCCGTGGGGGCGAGCGCAAGGCCAAGACTCGATTGCATTTTGTCCGGCAGCTTCTCAACGTTGATCAGGATAAAGCGCCCCGCGTTCCAGATCTTGTTGGCAAAGGCGCGATAGGCTTCCACTTTATCTTCGCTGAAGGCAATGTCGGTCCCCGGCGCGGCGCTGATGGCAAGCGCAAATCGGACGGCGTCGGTCCCGTAGCGCTCCGTGAAATCGAGCGGGTCGATCACGTTGCCCTTGGTCTTCGACATCTTCTGTCGTTCTGCGTCGCGCACGAGGGCGTGGATGTAAAGCTCGCGGAAGGGCACCTCGTCCATGAACTTGAGCCCCATCATGATCATGCGCGCGCCCCAGAAGAACAAGATATCGAATCCCATGATCATCAGGTCGTTGGGGTAGAAGCGCTTCAGATCGTCTGACTGTTGCGGCCAGCCGAGCGTTGCGAACGGCCACAGGCCGGAACTGAACCATGTGTCGAGCACATCTGTTTCCGCCCGCAATTTCTGACCATGGCATTTGGGGCACTCCGCAGGTGTCACGCACGCCGCTAGCACCTCATTACACTCGTCACAATACCAAGCCGGAATCCGGTGCCCCCACCAGAGTTGGCGCGAGACGCACCAGTCGTGGATGTTGTTCATCCAGTCGAGATAGATCTTGCGATAGTTATCCGGGACGATGTGGATCCGGCCGTCTTCGACTGCTCGAATGGCGGGCTCGGCAAGCGGCTGCATCTTCATGAACCACTGCTCCGAGAGGCGCGGCTCGATGACCGTCTTGCAACGCTGGCAGGTGCCCACGCTGAAGGCGTAATCCTCGATCCTCTCGAGCAAACTCTGCTGGCGCAGATCCTGCACGACGTCTTTGCGCGCCTCGTAGCGGTCCAGGCCCTGATAAGGACCCGCCTCGGCGGTCATGCGCGCTTCCGCGTCGATAACCTCGATGCGGGGAAGATGGTGGCGCTGGGCGACCTCGAAGTCGTTCACATCGTGAGCGGGCGTGACCTTGACGGCGCCCGTTCCGAATTTTGGATCGACAAAATCGTCGGCGACGACCGGGATCACTCGCTTCAGAAGCGGCAGAACAAGCTTTCGTCCCACCGCGGCGCGATAGCGCTCATCCTGCGGATTGACGGCGACGGCGGTGTCGCCCAACATAGTTTCGGGCCGCGTAGTCGCGACGACGATGTGACCTAAACCATCCTCAAACGGGTAGCGAATGTACCAGAGCTTTCCCGCCCGCTCTTCGTGGACCACTTCCAAATCCGAGACCGCCGTACCACAGCGGGGACACCAGTTGATGATGTATTTGCCGCGGTAAATCAGCCCTTCCTCGTAGAGGCGGACAAAAACTTCGATCACGGCGCGAGTGTAGGCCTCGTCCATGGTGAAGCGGTCGCGCGTCCAGTCGCAGGAAGTCCCGAGCCGCTCCATCTGCTTGCGGATCGTGCCGCCGCTCGCGGCTTTCCATTGCCAGCACCGTGCCACGAATTTCTCAAACCCCATCTCGCGGCGCAGTCGCTGCCCTTCACGCCGCCATTTGCTTTCGGACTCCGGCCCAGACGGAAGGTCAGGGAATGCCTCGCGCCCCAGTTCGCGTTCGACGATCATCTGGGTGGCGATGGAAGCGTGGTCGGAGCCCGGAAGCCATAGCACGTTCTTGCCCTGCATGCGGTGCCAGCGGACGAGGATGTCAATCTCCGTGTGCTCCAGCATGTGCCCCATGTGAAGCGAACCAGTGATGTTGGGAGGAGGAATCACCAGGCAGAAGCGCGGGCGAGCGGAATCATCCGCGGGCCGGTAGAGCTTGCGCTCGACCCAGTGGCGCGCCCAGCGAGGCTCGATTGAATCCGGTGAATAGACCTTCGGGATTTCCAGTTCCACGCACAATCCTTCTCAGAGCCGCATCAGACCTGCTTGAAATCTAATTAATATAATCGTTTGGAAGGAGTTCCGTCAAACCGCGCCGTGGGCGGTAACGTCAAGCAGCTTTTTATACAAGCTGCTTGACGTTACCCTACCGTCGCCCGAGCCTATGACCAACGTAACTTTTCATTGTAAGATGCTACAAGCTATTGGAAAACTCCCTGTAGCCCATTGAAACGAGGGCCATTGACATGACGAATCGCGGTTTAGGAGTACCGTGCGGCAAGTCCCTATTGAAAACAAAGGGCTTAACTTCACGTCCCACTCCCTATTCCCCGATAGCTGGGGCTTGGCTAAGCAAATCAACAAGTTCGATGGGGTTTTGCAATGGG
>JACQNR010000361.1 GCA_016202975.1 Acidobacteriota bacterium | reverse complement strand
GCACACGACCCTGCTTGACCGCCGAACGGCCGAGCTCGAGATTGACGGTCTCGTTCCCGGGCTCTTCCTCCCAGAGGCTGAGGAGATACGCGCGGGCTTCCTCTTGACGGTTGGCGGCCCCGAGTGCTTGAGCCAGCACTAAAACATAGAGGGAATTGTCCCGAGAGTAGGTCAAGGCGGTGCGCAAATCTTCGATGGCTTCGTTCGCCCTGCCCGCTTTGAGTTCGGCTTCGCCGCGAAGATACCATTCCTCCGCCAAAGCTTTCTCTTTCGCATGGTAAGCCTTCACAATAAATCCCGTGATCACGAACATGATGATGAGCGTAAGAAAGATGAGCAGAATGAACGTGTTGCGCTCCAGCGACCACAAAATGCCCGCGTGAGGCGAGCAGAGAGGACACTTGGCCTGTCTCCACGGAATGATTTCCCCGCATTGTGGACAAGTTCGTTCATTATCCATCGGATTGGGCGATTTCAGAAACTTCCGGCTAGGTGCAGGAATAAGGTCAAATACCGTTTGGCGTTGCTCGTGATCAGAAAATGCTCACGAACGTGTTCGTGGCCTTGTTCCGCCAGTTTCGTGGCAATCGCCGGGTTGGAGAGCAGGAAGCGAATCTGATAAGCCGCACCCTCCACAGAATGCGCGAGCATCCCTGTGTGCTTGTGAATGACCTGAGCGGGAATCCCACCGACCGCAGAGGCCACGACTGGCTTCCTTTTCCATAACGCTTCCGTGACCGTCAGACCAAACCCTTCGCGCAGACTTTTCTGAATGACAATAGTTGAGCCGCGCTGGAGCGCATTAATCTCAGTCGCGCTCCAGGGCGGCAGATTCAGAATGTGGATGTCGGTGTCGCCTTGCGCGACCTCTCGGACCTCCGCCAACACGGCTTCCCCCTCTGGGTCGTCGCTCGCTCCCCCGCCGGCCAGCACCAATTGGCAATCGAAATATCGCTTGACGAGCCGATAGGCGCGCACCACTCCGACAGGATCCTTCAGGCGGTCGAATCGGGAAATCTGCGTCAGGATTGGACGGCCGGGATCGATCTGAAATCGCTCCAAGACTGCGCGGACAAATTCCGGTTCCAGTTCGCGGTTTTTCTCGGCCAGCGGGTCAATACATGGATAGAAAAGGTATTGAGGGATGGAGAGCTGTCTCGAAAACTCGGGCGAAGAGAAAATGGTGCCATCATAGCGATCTACCCAGGGTTCAAGGAACTTCCAGACCGTTGGGTTGGGGCGGGATAAGTCAATGTGGCAGCGCCAGATCCAGTGGCCCCAACGATCCGCGCGCGCTTTAATCAACGCCACCGGTTGGGGGTCATGGATGACGGTAAACTCCCCCTCCATCTGCAGGCGCCCAAGGTTTTGCTCGTTGTAGCCGAGGAAGACGTCAAAGCTTTCCGGCGGCATATCGTAAGACCCGCCGTGCAGGGCATTATGAAAGGCTTTGGTGATTTCGAAGAAGTCGCTGCCACCCCTGATGACGTCCCAGCGGATGGCGAGGCCCAGCTCCTGGAGAATCGGCACTAGACGGTTCAGAATCTCCGCGACGCCTCCTCCGACAGCCGTCGAATTGACCATTTGCACGGTGCGGCCGTGAAGGCGGGCAGCCAGCGCTCGCAGTTCGGCCACCTCCGGCTCGCCGAGCACCGAAATGTAGTCGTCCAGGTGAATCAGGCGCGGAATAGGCATCGTGGTGCTCATCGGGCTGCCTCCTCGTCCACCAGGGCGGCGAGTTTTACCCGTGCGCTTTCAAGGGTGTTGGTATAGATATCGATGCGATTGACGCGCTGTGCGAGGGCGCTGAGGCCCAGGCTGGTTTCCAGCCAAAGTGAAAAGTCATTCGTTCGCAAATGCAGTCGCAGCCGGGAAGCCACGAAGTGATAATGAAAGGCGGCGTGGCTGAGCCGCTCCAGGCCGCGGCGAAATTCCTCCAGCGTCCGGGCTTCCACTCCCAGCGGCACGGCTACCTCAATGGCATCACAAAAATAGAATGGCTCGAAGGCAACCTGGCCGGCGTATGCAGGGTAAGTCGCACAGTATTCAGTCACGATACGATGCAAATCAGTGCGAAGTTCCGCGAGGGAAAGGTAGTCCCGAATATCGAGGCTGGCCAGTTGCTCGGCAAGCTCCGCCCGATTGCATGACGCCAGAACCCACTGCGCAAAATCGTTCGAGAAGCCTTCCGTAAGGAAATGATGACGGCCCAGTGTCTGGAAGGTGTGGTAAAAGACAGAGGCGTCGCTGGAGTCTTTCAAACCTTCGCCGAGTTCCGCCAAGGTAGTCGCCTTCTGATCCCCAATTCGAGTTAGGTAGGACGCGGTAACGAATTGAAAATGGCTCTCGGCAGACTTCATTTCGTTTCGGCCTCCAATGTTTCTAAGAAGCCCAACACCTCGCCCGGGTTGCGCAAGGTGAAACGGGCTTTGCTGCGGCGGTGCCCGCCCACTCGCACCGTAATTCCCCCACCGAGCTCCGCAAAGGCCGATTCGTCTGTCGTGTCGTCCCCAATGTAGATGGGGAGCGTCCCGCTTGGAAGATTCGCCAGCAACAGACGGACGGCTCTTCCCTTGCCCTGCACCCCTGGCGGCAGAACTTCCCAGACCTTCTTACCGTTCATTACATGAAGGTGCGGCTCGAAAGGCTTGAGCGTTTTGCGCAGGAGCACGTCCGCCCGGCGCGCCGCGCTTTGGGTTGCACCGCGATAATGCACAGCAAAGCTGATGCCTTTGTCCTCTAGGCGAATGCCCACCAGAGATCCGAGGCGATTCTTGAGCAGGAGTTTTACTCGGTCAAGATTCTTGTCCCCAGGCGGGACGGACTTTTTCCTGCTCCACTCCCATCCGTGCAGGCCGACATAGCGCACTCCCGGCACTCCGGCGCGGCCCCGCAAGTCTGCCAGGCTGCGGCCACTGACGATGCACACGGTCAGCCTTGAATGCTTCGCCAACCGTCCAATAAGCCGCCGAGGTGACGGTCCCAGTCGGACCATTTCCGGCCGACGCTGAATGGGGACAATCGTCCCGTCGAAGTCGAGTATGAGTGCAATGTGCTTGGCCGCTCGCAGCAGCTGCGCAACCTCGGACCAGCGGTCAAACAAGTGGCGTGAACTGCAGCGGCTGGCGGGACGATGGATCCGCCTCCAGGCTTTCAAGCCCCGGCCCCTCCAATGCGTCGGAGGACTCAGTTTGCTTTTCGTGGACATTGCGCGTAACTTCTCTCTTGGTCCCCCCGCCGATAACCCCCTCGAACGCCCCCCGAACTCTGTCAGCCCTCCTTAACGGGGGCGGAACGATCAAGACGGACTTCCGAGAGCTCTGTAAGCAGATTCCCTGCCCAGCGATATACATTGTGTTCCTTCACAATCCGACGCATCCGCTGCATTCTGGCTCGTCGATCCTCGGGGTCCATTTCCAGAGCGAATCGAATCGCCTCAGCCAGTTGTTCTGTGTCATAGGGATTAACCACGAGTGCGTCCCCCAACTCCAGCGCGGCCCCAGTAAACCGGCTGAGGATCAGCGCCCCTTGTTCGTCGTCGCGGACGGCCACGAATTCCTTGGCGACCAGGTTCATCCCATCGTGCAAGGACGTCACCATGCACAAATCCGCTGCCTTGTAGTAGAGTTCGATTTCCTTGTGGCTATGGTGCCTGCCCAGGAAGGCGATCGGCTTCCATTCTGCGGTTTGAAACCGCCAGTTGATTCGGTCCGCTTCCGCCTCTACTTCCCCGAATAGGTCATGATACCGCTTGATGTGAGTACGGCTCGGTGCGCCCACCTGAACAAAAGTGAACTGCCCCTGATAAGAAGGGTATTTTTCCATGAAGCGCTCGATCCCCCGGAAGCGCTCAATGATGCCCTTGGTGTAATCCACCCGGTCCACGCCAACGCCCATAAAGGTGGCCCGGATGCCCATCTCCTTAAACAACGATCCCCGTTCGACATAAACCGAGGTGCGTTGCGCAGACGCCTCGCTCGAAGGTTCTGCGACTGATACGCTAATGGGAAACGGCCGGACCAGGGTGAAATGGCCGCGCCGGTTGACCGCGAACCGTTCCCAGTCAATGCGGGATTCCAGCGTCTGGTCGACCGTCTCGAGGAAGTTGTTGCAGTGAGCTTGGATGTGAAAGCCAACGAGGTCGGCGCCTAGAAGTCCGTCCAGGATCTCGCGCTGCCAGGGACAGATGCCGAAGGCTTGTGGGTTGGGCCATGGGATGTGCCAAAAGATCGCCACTCGGGTGTCAGGCCGTTTGTCTTTGACCAGCCGCGGGAGCAGGGCGAAATGATAGTCTTGGACGAGCAGAGCGGGATTCTCGAATCCGGCCATCTCCTCTAAGACTGCACTCGCAAATCGCTGGTTCACCCCCTGATAGTGTTCCCAATCCCCGGAGCGGAAGATGGGCCGAGTGTGGGCGATGTGGCAAAGCGGCCAGAGGCCCTCGTTGGAGAAGCCGAAGTAGAAGCCCTCCTCTTCTTCCTTGGTGATCCAGATGCGCCGCAGCGTGTAATGGGGATCCTCTGGCGGAACGCGCAGCCGTGCTTTTTCATCCGCCATTTCGCGGTCGGCATCTCCGCCGCCATGGGCAATCCAGGTCCCGTCACAGGCCCGCAAGATGGGTTCAAGAGCTGTGACTAGACCGCTGGCCGGAACGACCACCTCGGTCGATTTGCCGCGGCGGACGTGCATATAGGGCTCGCGGTTGGAGACCACAATCAATGGACTGCCTTTCAGTTTGTTCTGAACGTGGACGCGCAGACGTTCTGGCGTCCAGAGTGATTCGGCGGCCTCGCGCAGCCGGGCTTCCTCCTCGGCGGCTGCCCGCGCCGCTGCTAGGCTCTTGACGAATTGCGTCACCTCCTGCGTCAAGGGCTTGAACATGTCTTTGTCGGGGAGGCTCGGCTTCTCTTGCGCGCTCCCTATTCGCAGTTCTCGCATCCACTGGGCAGTCTTGGAAATCGTCCCTTCGAAGCTCCATCGAATAATGAGAAGGGTGATCAATGCGATAAGAAGTGTTTGCAGAGACACGCGGAGAATGCTGTCGCGCCAGATTCGACCGCTTTGAGCTTCGATGTAGTTGGCATCGTGGAAAACGGCGATCGCCCCGGGGGCCTGATTCTCCTGATACAAAGGAAGGATGTAGTAGTGCATATACGCCTGACCAAACAACCGAAACTCCCCGCGCGGCAACTTCTGGGCGATCGCTTGGGCCACGACGGCAGGTGAAAGCGTTACCTGCCCGTCGAGCCCCCTGGTGGAGGCGAGCGGGGACCCTTTTTTGTCATAGACGATTACCCCTTTCAGTCGTTCCCGGTTTCCGAACCGTTCCAGAATACGTTGGAGGTTCTTTTCGGATCGTTGCTGGACCAAAGGGGCAATGGTTTCCTCCAGACTCTCCGCCAGAATCTGTGCCCGCTTTTCCAGATCGGCCCTCAGGGCACGCTTCTCCTCCTGAACATGGAAGTAAGCAAACGTCAACGCCACCAAAGTGAAGGCAAGAAACAGGGATAGGATCAGATGGATTCGGATACGCATAGTTCAGATTAATCAACAGTCTTTGAAAACTTTTCAAACGCGCCGTTCTGGGAAACGCAACCTGTCTGCCAGAGCGGAATTTGGTTCTCCAGACCCACAGATTATAGGTGACGCAGGGTGTCCTCCACCTCTGGTTTCGGGCCCGGTCGAAACTGCGAATTCAAGAGGTCCCGAGCCAGATCGCGGGCTCCCAAGCCAAAAGCAATCGCGCCTGCCGTGACCAGTCCTCCGAAAAGAATCGCGAAGGTCACAATGATCGTGGTCCGGCCAATACCCAGCTCATCGAGAGTTGCCACCACTGCCAGGGTCATCACGAAGATTCTGGCCAGGGCCGAGAGCAGGCGCGCCGACGGCATCCTTGCATTGACCGCGGCAATTAAGACGCTCCGGCCGAGAAACCGACTGACCAGCGCGCCCACCACGAGAATGACCAGCGCTGCCAGCAAGTGAGGAACGTAAACAAAGAAGCGTTCAACCAGATTCTGGGTCCAAGGGCTGCGCATCGCGTTCAGGCCCGCAAGCAGGGCGGTGAGGATGATCATCCCCTGCACCACCTGACCCGCCACGTAAGAACAGGGCCGCACGATTCCCAGCCGTTCGATCTCCTGGCTCACTCCCAGGGTGTCGCAAAGCCGGTCAAAGCGCAGGAGGCGGAGCGCGCGACAAACCAATTCTTTGGCCAGCCAGCCCACACCGAGACCGAGGAAAATGAGAATTACCATACCTAACAAGCTCGAAAGGCTTGCGACCGCCTGCCGGCCAAGTTCTTGCAGGGGTTGGAAGATCGTTTCCTCCCAAAAAGTATCCATGACTCTCACCTCTCTTTCGGTGTCCCGAGCGGCCACCGCGTGATCAAGTAGGATTTCAGTTGCTCGTAGACCATGCAGAGCCTTTCGATCCGCTCATCGACCTGAAGGGCACTTTCATTTTCGGTCAGTCGTGCGAATGACGCAACCCAACCCAGATAGAGCGGGGTTAATGATTTCACCAGATGCTCGCGGTCGATCACGTGGTGACGATAGGCCAGAGCGTACTCGTAGATCACTGCGACCCAAAGCTCGTCAGGCAGGCAAAAACTTTCCGTGGGCTGCGCCGCGCAGGATGCGAGCTGGCTCACAAGGGTCGGCGAAAGGATTTGCTCGTAGACCGGCCGCAGGTCACGACACCCTTGCACAAAGCTCGCCACCATCCTGGGGATGTTGATCGGTAATGGTTCCAGGCCCACCTCGAAGGGAAACCCGAACAACGGGGCTGGCAAAGACCCCAGAACGTTTCGCCAGGCATCCTGATATGTCTCCATCAGGCTGAAAACGGATCCGACCACTTGCGTGAGCATGGCGCTGAGATCGGCCCCCGGGTCTTTGGCATCGTGGATTTTTGCGCCCAAATACGATTGGCATACCCGGAAATTCTCGGCAATCGCAGTCGTGGTCATCCAGATGTCGATGCCATAGCGCGCCACGTCCGTGGTCCAAACGTCGCGCGCGAGGAAGTGGAGCGCCAGCCGCCCGGAGAATCCAAACTCGCCTCCGATGGGCTGACGCAGCCGCCTTCCGTAAAGCGCTCGTGTGAGGGGATACACGATGCTGTTGGTGATGGTGCCATCGTACTTGTGGCGCTTGTAGTACGGCGCCACGTAATCAAAGTTGCGGTCGAGCACGGGTCGCAGCAGCAGGTCGAACCATTCGGGGGTGATGCTGCGCAGGTCGGAGTCCACCACCGCGCAGGCCCGGGCCCCCACCTCCGCCGCGATCTGGAATATGGTGCGAAAGGCGCTCCCCTTTCCTGGAATCCCGTGATACGGCGTGGTGAGGCGATTCACGGCATGGAGCGTATGACTGATCAAAAGCGCCTGGGTATCGAGGCGGCTCTTCTCAACAACATCTGGTGTGCCATCCTTCGAACCGCCATCGGAGTTGACAATCAGGGCCCGTTGATTGGGAAAGTACCTCAATAATCCCGCTTGAGCCGCTTGCACGACATGGCCGATCGTCGCTGCGTTGTTGTAACTCGGGATTCCGACGAGAATGTCCACAGGGCCCATGTCGCTGAGCTCTGTCTTCACTCGCTCTTTGAGTATTTCTTCACTCAACTCTGTCTGCCTCAGGTGTTATCGTTTTCCACGGCCTCGTTAAGCCGCGCGAATATGTCGGGTATGGCAGCCACTACCCGGTTCCAGTTGGGGATTAGAGGTGCGCCGAGCGGGTCCGCCAGAAAGCTCTGTGCGGCCAAACGCAAGCCGCGCGCAAATGCGTGGACGGCGTCCTCCTCGGCGTGCCGGTCGAACTTCAATCCATTGACCCTGGCGTCCGCGTAAAAGCGAGTGATGGTGTCCTCGGCCGAACGAACGTATTGGGCCTGGAGGGTTCGAAGGACCCCCTCCGGCAGCACCACGCCCTCCGCGGCGAGGGTTCGAAATAGAGTCTTGGCAATGTCCACGGTCATACGCATCAAGCCTTTCTGGGGGTCTTCCGCAGACAGGTTCTGGTGCTTGTGCTCATAATTATCGGCGATGTCCACCTGGCAAATACGCTTAACCGAAAAGTTCCGGTAGACCTCAGCGAGCACACCTACCTCCAGGCCCCAGTCACCCGGGATCCGGTTGATGCGTGCCATATCCGCGTACATGCAGAATTCCCCGGCCAATGGGTACCGGAAGCTGTCCAGGTAGCCCAGGAAGGGGTGATGGCCCACCAGGCGCTCGAGCGACCGCACCAGTGGCGAGATGAGCAGTCGCGTCACGCGGCCATGCATGCGATCGGTGACCCGAGCGTAATACCCTTTTGAGAAGACGTAATCGATACGCAGGTCGGCTACCGGGTAGCAGAGCCTTGCCAGCATATCGCGCGAGTAGTTGACAATGTCGCAGTCATGGAGAGCGATGATCTTGGCGCGGCCGCCGGCGAGCACGTATCCATACGCCATCCAGCAGGAGCGCCCTTTGCCATCCTCACCCACCGGGAGTCCCGCCGCCTGGAGGTCCGAGTAAATCTTCTGGATGCGCGGTCCGTCGTTCCAAATCACGCGGACGTGCGAGTGGATTCCCTCCACGCGACGCCGAGCCTCACGGCATTGTTGAGCATCAGCGCGGCCAAGGGTTACGACGACTTGGCTCAAGTAAGGAACACGAGCGACCTCTTCAATGATTCGCGGCATGGCCTCGCCCTCGAACTCCGAGTAAAGAGCGGGCAAGACCAGAGCAATCGGCTGAACTTTCACGAAGTCGCCGAGAGACGTTTCCAACCTCTCCAGCGATCCGGCACCAAGGCGGTGCAGCGTTGCGATAACACCCGTTTGATAGAAGTCCGACATGGCTAAAGCTCCTTGTTTTTTGACCTTGCATTGATCACGGATGTCTTCCTTCGACTGGGCGCAGCATCGTTTGGCTCCGAAACCACACCCTGCTTTAGAACCGGAAAGTGGCAGCTGCTCCCGTCGCGACCGGCATGTCCGTGGCCGGAACCACCACGACTTGTGCGCCCTTTCTTAGCACCAATTCCGCCAGGTCGTCTAACAGGTCATCGACTTCCGGGTGCTCCAGACCGCTGAGCGTAACGCTGCCCGTCGCCGGGTCCAGCCGGCCGGGAATCCGCCGCTCCATCTCCACGAGCAAAAATCCAACCCGGGTCTGGGTCGCGGCCTCGGCAATCTTCCCCAGGTCGTCCGCTCCCAATCCCTTCGATCGCGCTTCTTCGAATTCACCTGCTAGCTTCTTCATTCGTGCCCGAAGATCCGGCTCGACAATCTCCCACGCCTGCTGCCTCAGTTGATCGATGGTGAGCGAATTGGCGTCCATCTCGATTCCCTTTGGCATCAGCATTGGGTTGTGGCTGATCTCGTGGAAGGGCTTGTGGTATTGAGCCAGCGCCGCAAGGATGAGCGGCAGGCCGGACGGCCGTGAGTGGCGTTCCAAAATCCCTCGGTCAACCGCACGGAAAAATCGGCCTTCGTCGATTTCCAATTCATCCTTCCTCGAGCCATGAGCGTGCCGCATCGTCGATCCCAATGCGGTTCCGCCATAAGATGCAACGGTCTGATGGGGTTCTGTCAGTTCCGCCCCCAGCGCGTCGGTGATTGTGCGCGGAACCCCCTCGGCTATCTCGATCTCGTCCAGGATGTTGCGATTCCCCTCAAAGAGCTTGATCTCCCGCCGGTTCAGGCTCAGTACCTGGTATCGCTCGGCGGACTGGAGAATGCGCAGCATGGGCTTGATATGGAAGCTGTTGGCCACGACCGCCAACTCCGGAACTGTCCGTTGGAGTTTGAAGACTCGGAACAGACCTGCAGCGCCCAGAACCGCCAGACCGTCCGCCGTGTGATTCCAGAAGTCGGAATCGTTTACCAGTTTCCGGAATGGACCAAGGAGCACACCGGCATGCTGTGTCGAGTACTTCAGCCGCAAGGATTCCTCCAGAGTCTTGAGCAGATTTCGATAGCGTATGGGATCTTGTAGATTCTCCGGATGCCGCCGATGCGTCGGCTGATAGAGGGAAAAGCAAGGCGGCTCATGGTCTGCCAGGAGCAAGGCCATGTCGTCGGGCAAGAGCGATTGCGGCATCATGCTCTGGCCTCCTCTCGACCGAAGAGACTGTCCAGCAATCTTTTCAGTTTCTGCGCTGCTCCCCTGACGGCTTCTTCTAAGGTATGCGCCTGATCGTCGACTGCGACTGGATCGCGGCCAGCCGGCCGCGCTTCCATGAGACAACGCTTATCCTGGGTGCCGAACTTGTCGCTGTTTGCATCGCTCAAGTGAACTTCCACGCGAGTAATCCGGCCTTCAAACCGTTTCAACGCGTGGTTCACGGTGGACTCCACGAGCCGCGACAGGTCACTATCTACCCCAATGCTGCTATCACTGTTGACCTGAATCTGCATTAGTCCCCTCCGAATCCTTTTGAGCTGGAATTTCCAATTTCAACTCTATCTCTGCACGAAAACCGCACGTCTGAAAAGTAGCTTCTACTGCTCCGCTGCCGACATCAAATCGGAAATCCGGCTTGATCCCTCCAGGGCCTTCGAAAATGCCTCCGCGCCGCAGTCCGGTCTACATTGCATGCTGACCGACAACCTCCAGAACCATCTCGTTCCAACCCCGCGGTCCCGGCGCAGTGCTGATGTGGGCCGTAGGAACCTTGCGCTGCAGCCGGCCTGTTGTTCCCGCCGCAGGATTGCGCACCACGATGGGAACGTCCACCTCCTGAAGGAGGGGAAGGTCATTGGGGCTATCGCCCAGTCCCACAGTCAGGACATTGCCCCAGGCCCGCGCGTAAAGCGAGCGCAGCTTTCTGATGGCAAGGCCCTTGTCCGTTACGCCTGTCACGTGATGATAGCGGCCACCTCGCGTGCACCGCAACCCCGATTCGTGAAGTGCGTCGAGCAGCCGACTTCGGGACGCCGGGCCGGGAGTCAGAATCCGAAAGGGTTCGTCGTACTCGCGCTGCTTGGCCAGCCGGGCTTCCATGGGAGAGAGCTTGCTGTCTTGAGCTATTTCTTCACTGGACATGTCGCTGAAACCCACTACTTTAATCCCGAGCTTCGTGGAAATATCGTGCAGGGTCTCGACCAATTTTCCGTAATCCATGCCCGACTCCAGCACTTCGTAGCATTCGATATCTCGTGCCCCCTCGAGCGCGAACGGGAAGTAGCCTTTAGGGATGAAGACCGCGCCGCCGTTCTCGCTGATGAACGGATGGCGGAGCCGAAGGTCAATCTGAATTAGTTCTATCTCCACCCGTGTCTTGCTAGAGCAGATTATGAGGGGGATTCGCTGGCGCTCGAGTAACTCCAGCGCTTCCACGGCTGGGCTATAAGAGTAGGTCTCATGGTCCAGGAGCGTTCCGTCCAGATCAGTGAAAACCACCATTCCCCCATCGGGCTTTGTCAGGGTGAACTCGGTCATCTCTCATCATCCTTCCGCCCCGAGCCAAGACCGGGGACTGATTCGGCTCGGGAGGCTTAAGTCCGCGGTTCTTTGCAGTACTGCACAAATACTTTCTCCAACTCTTCCAGGCGCGCTCGTTCACTATTTCGCAGCCGACGATTGAATGATTCCGATACGCACCGCTGGACGTGATAATGCAAAATCTCGTCACCCACGCTCTTCAACGCCGATTGCACGGCGGCAATCTGAGTGAGGAGATCTACACAAAGGCGAGGCTCTGACACCATTCGTGCGATACCTCGCACCTGGCCTTCGATTCGGCGCAGGCGTATGCTGACTGCCTCTTGGGCTTTCGAGTCGAGCATGATATTCCCTCCGTGTGGGGCGCGTGTTCTCGTACTGTCTTTTGCCTTTTGCCCCTCCTTGCGATCTCCTGTTGAATACTGCGGTCACTCTTTCCGATCCCGAATTGCGCGCACAATACCAGTACCCCCTACGGGTATGTTGGCAAAGTCATCTGCCTCTGTCAAGATGAATCGGCGAACTCTAAGCGCCGCGGTTCGCGAGAGGAACCATACCTACTTTCGTCAGCGGATCCGGGCCCACAGCGTGATCCCCGCCAAGCGTGGACAACGGCTGCGGATTGCCACCACCAGCGGCCATCACGCCCGGCTCAATCTTTCCGGTGGGGTGGCACCGCGGTTGGGGAGGCGCGGCATGATTTCCGTGGCGCGAGGCAATCGGGAGAGCTTCCTGCAGACACTCCAACACGTCTACTCCCGTCTGCGAGGTTATACGATCTGGCTCTATATGGACCGTGCGCGCTGGCATAAGGGCCCGCCGGTGGGAAACTTCCTCCGCACTCATCGGCGCTTGCATCTGGACTACTTGCCTCCTTACCAGCCGGGCCTGAACCCGCAGGAAAGAATTTGGCGACGGATCCGTTTCCAGGCCACCACCAACCGCTGGTTCGAAACCCTGGACGAAGTCTGGACTACCGTCCAGAAAACTACACGGTCGTGGTCACCACAGAAAATTCGTCGACTCTGTAACACAACTTAATGCGTTCGTATTAGAT
>JACQNR010000360.1 GCA_016202975.1 Acidobacteriota bacterium | reverse complement strand
GGCCTGTTCGGCGGCAACTCCAACTGGCGCGGCCCGGTCTGGTTCCCCGTGAATTTCCTGCTCATCGAATCGCTGCAAAAGTTCCACCACTACTACGGCGACGACTTCAAAGTGGAGTTTCCGACCGGATCGGGCCGGATGATGACGCTCTGGGAGGTTGCGGGAGAACTTTCACGCCGGATGACTCGGATCTTCCTGCGCGGAGCGGACTCGCGCCGTCCAGTCTTTGGCGGAATTGAAAAATTCCAGAAGGACCCCCACTGGCGCGACCTGATTTATTTCCACGAATACTTCCACGGCGATAACGGCGCGGGCATCGGCGCCAGCCACCAGACCGGCTGGACGGGACTCGTCGCCAAGCTGATCGAACAGAGCGGAGAGTGAGGGAATCGGCGATTGAAGATTTGTGATTGCCGATTGAGAAACCATGGCGAGCGCGAAAACTAACCTCCTGAGCGGGGATGCACGCCCTTCTCGGGCGGTTGTGGATTTTGGCCGCGACATCTGCTGCGATCTGCCTGCGGCGGAGCAGCGCGAATGGCTCGTCACGAACGGCATTGGCGGCTTCGCGTCCGGAACTGTGGCGGGTGTTCTCACACGCCGTTATCACGGCCTGCTGATCGCGGCGCTCAAGCCTCCGCTCGGCCGCACTCTGCTCGTCACCAAAGTGGATGAGGCGGCCGAATACGGCGGGCGCGATTACGCGCTCGCTGTCAACCGCTGGGCTGACGGTTCCGTCGATCCCCACGGCTACGTTTACATCGAACGTTTTCGCCTGGAAGGCACGATACCGGTTTGGAGCTTCGCGATCGCTGACGCGCTCGTCGAAAAGCGGGTCTGGATGGAGCAGGGCGCAAATACTACTTACCTCCGCTACGACCTCGTTCGAGGTTCACTTTCGATCGAGCTGGCCGTGAAGGCGTTGGTCAATTACCGTGATTACCACTCAACGACGCGCGGCGGCGACTGGCGCATGGAAATCGCGCCGGTGGAAGCCGGCCTTCGAGTCAAGGCCTTTGAAGGAGCGACACCTTTCTACCTGCTCTGCTCCTCGGCCAGCGTTGAGCCGTACCACGACTGGTACCGGAACTTCAACCTTGCCGTGGAGAGCTCCCGCGGCCTCGACGACCGCGATGACCACCTTTGCGCCGCAATGTTTCACGTGAAACTTTCCCCCGGAGGGTCCGTAACCCTCGTATTTACAACAAATCTGTGGGACGAGCGGGAATCGGAGCCGGCGCTTGAGCATCTACGCGCCTATGAGCAGGCAGTGCTCGCACGCGCCTCCCAGGCCGGAGACCCCGGCTGGATCCAGCAGATCACGCTTGCCGCGGACCAATTCATCGTCCGCCACCCGACCGACGCCGATCCCGACGGACGCAGCGTAATCGCGGGCTACCACCGGTTCGGCGAGTGGGGCCGCGACACAATGATCAGTCTCCCGGGCCTGACGCTTTCGACCGGCCGTCCCGAGATTGCGCGCAGCATCCTGCGCACCTACGCGCGTTACGTAGACCGCGGCATGCTCCCGAACCGGTTTCCGGACGCCGGTGAAGCGCCGGAGTACAACACCGTGGACGCGCCGCTCTGGTACTTCGAGGCGATCCATCAATACTTCGCCGCCACGAAAGACATTGCAACGCTCCGCGGACTGTTTCCGGTCCTCGCCCACATCGTCGAATGGCATCTCAAAGGAACTCGCTACAACATCAAGGTTGATTCCGCCGACGGATTGCTTTACGCGGGGGAGTCTGGAGTCCAGCTCACCTGGATGGACGCGAAAGTGGGCGACTGGGTGGTGACACCGCGCATCGGAAAGCCCATCGAGGTGAGCGCGTTGTGGCTGAACGCGCTTGCTTCCATGACCCGGTTTGCTCGCGTGCTCAAAATGTCGGCGCAGGAATACGATTTGCTCGCCAACAAAACGCGGGAAGGCTTTCAGCGCTTCTGGAACCCGGATGCGGGGTATTGCTTCGACGTGCTTGATTCCCCGGAGGGGAACGACGCCTCGCTCCGGCCAAACCAGATCTTCGCGGTCTCCTTGCCCGAAACTCCTCTGAACCGCGACCAGCAGCGCGCCGTGGTGGATATCTGCGCGCGAGAGCTGCTGACCTCGCATGGCTTGCGGAGTCTTGCTCCGGGCGATCCGCGATATGTCGGCAGGTACGCAGGCGGCCCGTGCGAGCGCGCCGCGGCGTATCACCAGGGAACTGTCTGGGGCTGGCTGCTCGGGCCATTTGTCCGAGCCCATTTGCGCGTATACGGCGATCCAGTTCGCGCCGCCGAATTTCTTGCCCCCATGGCCCGCCATCTGAAGCAGCACGGCCTGGGGACAACGAGTGAAATCTTCGATGGCGATCCTCCCTTTACGCCGCGCGGCTGCATCGCCCAGGCCTGGTCCGTGGCGGAAATCATTAGTCAATGGCGCGGAATCAGAACTTTCCACGTGAAACGCGGCCCGGCACGTTCTCAGCGATAAATGTGACTTTTTCGACTCCACCTCGTTGACGATTTGATAAGGGGCGGAAGTCCCTTGGGAGTCCACGATGGTGACATTCTTCAGAGCGGCCAGGGCATTCGTGTTCACGAGGACGATACCCGTCCGCTCCCAGGGCAGAGAGTTGAACACGAACAGGGCTCGGCCTTCGCCCCTCGTATTCGCGAGGCTCGCAATCTTGGCAAGCGAGACGTCAAGCAGCTTGCCGCCCGCCAGTTTGATATCCATATAATCAGTCGCGGCGTCGCGGTAAATCTCCGCGACCGCGGATCCATCAATGTTGCCGTGTACCTGGCCAAAGATGAGCTTTTCCCAAAGCCCTTTCAGCGGCTCTTGGGGGAACGGTTGACTAAACTGGCTGGCTACCACCGCAAACGCCTTTGCGTTCATCAGCAAGACTTCGCTCTCACGATTGTCGCGCTTGACCTGCGCGTCGGTGGTGTAGGTTCCATGGTGGGTCTTGACGTAGAGTTCGTCATTGACGACGGGGAGCTTGGCGCTCAGTTGACTTGACTCAATCGATTTGAAGTAATTCAGCGCTTACGTAAAATGCACGGTGGGATAGCTTGGGTCATGCATCAACGTTTCGGCCCGCACCACCTGATATAGAACGTCGCAGCTGTTGTCGAACCGATGCGGGCCGGTATGCGCTTCGAGTCTCGAAGTAATTCATTTGAATTCGAAATTCACGGCTCGCAGCGAACTTGTAGGCATTACGGCCACCGGACGGGGCAGGCTGTGATCGCGAGGCGACCTGCGAGCTCTCGGTTCCCCGGAGACGTCGCCCACTGCATTCCGCTTGTGCCCGATCTCAAACAACACGTTGATCGATTGCTAACGCGCTAACGGTAGCCCATGTTCGTCAGGAGGCCAGAAAGCGCAGGATCCGCCAGTTGCCTGACCGTCCATTGGCAATGAAATCGCCCGCCGAGTTCCTCCCATGCTGCTCATTTCGGATCTGCCTCATATTGCGCTACCCAGGGGCAATACTCTCAGGGCACAAGCGAAAGTTCGCGCAACGCGATGAAGGAGGTTCCTCGGAATCACGATGAGTTGGCATGCTCGCATGGGAAGTACACCTGAGATGTGCAGCAAGATTCAACAGGACGGCGTCGAGAACTTCAACGACGCTCAAAAAGTGATCGGATCTACAAAGTCGGCTGGTTGAGGAAATCCGCAGAGTAGCCCCATTGCGGTTTCGGTTTCGGCCCGCAGGCCAGAAACGGCACCCATGGTCAAGACTTCATTCGGATTACACCCGAATGGCCCGGCATGTGCGGAAACTGATCCAGAGGGCGATTTTGCGTGATCGCGAGTGGGTCGCGCCATAGGCAAGAGATATCGACCATGCAGAGTTTGGCTCCAATTCGGGGGGCTCGGCAATGCGTGGGTACGCATAGGTTGCCAACCGCATTCCATCGCCAAGAGAACGAAAACAAATGGTTGGGTGAGCTGGAAAATGTCGCGGTAAGGTCTGCCCGGATCAAGGGACTCATCCCGGTCGACCGCGGAGACCACAGGAGAATCGATAGTCGTGCCAGCGCCCTGTTTCACCAGCAGGCGCTTCACCCGCCCGTCCATTTGCAATTTGTCATGCTCAATGGGGCAGAAGGAAGGAATAGCAATGGGTATTGCCAGACTTGATCCCGAACTAACATGCGAAATCACGCTGGAGAATCTCTTCGAGCGGCGGGAGGGGCAGCGCGTCCTTACTTGTTTGCAGTGCGGCACGTGCGCGGCCACCTGCCCATATGGCGAGCAGATGGACTACCCGGCGCGGCGAATCATCTCCATGATGCGTGCCGGCCTCCTCGACGAGGTATATGCCAGCGACAGTCTGCTGGCGTGCGTTGCCTGTTACGCGTGCAAGGCCAAGTGCCCGCGCAAGATTGATTTGACTGGAGTTCTTCTGCCTCTAATCAAGGAGCAGGTTCTGCTGCGCCGGCGCGACCTGCCCGCCGAGCTGCAAAAGGCGCTCGAAACCACGTTGCGTTACGGCAACCCTATGGGAGAGACATCACGCAAGCGCGAGGCTTGGATCAAGGACGCCGGAGTGCCGGTGCGCACCTTCCACAGCGACCCGCGGCCGGCCGACGTGCTGTGGTTCGTCGAGTGCTACGACTCCTACTATCCGCGCGGGCAAAAGATTGCGCAGGCGACAGCACGCGTCTTTCATGCGCTGGGAATTGATTTTGCCATTCTGGGAAACGAGGAGAAATGCGCCGGCGAGTGCGGACGGCTCTCCTGGGAAACCGGCCTCTCCAACACCCTGATGGAATACAACATGGCCATCCTGGGGAAGTACCAGTTTAACCGTATCGTCACTTCCGGTCCTCACGCCTATGACGCCTTCAAGTACCGCTATCCTGTGATCGGTTTCCGGTATCCCTTGGAGCACACACTGACCCTGCTCGCTCAACACCTGGACCGGTTGAAGCCCCTGCTGATAAAGAAGCTGGACTACACGGTTACCTATCACGATTCCTGCTGCCTGAGCCGCCACAACAGTTTCTACGAAGAGCCGCGGGCGCTGCTCAACGCCATTCCGGGTGTGAGGCTGGTGGAAATGACCCACAACCGAATTAATACTCTCTGCTGCGGGGGCGGCGGCGGCGGGATGTGGCTGGATACCTACTACAAGGCCAAAGGTTATGAGCGTCTTTCAGAGCGGCGCATAAAGGAAGCACTGGCGACAGGAGCCAACGTGCTGGCCATCGCTTGCGACTATGAATTCTCGCGTTTCGAAGACGCCCTGAAAGTGGTCGGGGGCGACAAGCAAATGGTGGTCCGCGACATTACGGAACTGCTGGATGAATCCATGGAGAGATGAACCATGAAAATCGTTGTCCTCCTAAAGATGGTGCCCGATGTCGTCGAGGAGTTGGAGGTAGCCGCCGACGGCAAGAGCCTGGACGCGGAATTCCTCCGCATGATTTTGAGCGAACGGGACAGCCATGCACTCGAAGAGGGACTTCTCCTTAAGGAGCGCCACGGGGGAACTCTCATGGTAGTGGCTCCGGAGGCACCAGAAGTGGACGATGCGCTTTATACGGCCTTAGCCAAGGGAGCCGACCGGGCGGTGAAAATTCCTCTTTCCACACCACACTCGTCCCGCGCCTCGGCCGCCCAACTGGGCAAAGGTCTGCCCGCAGTGCCGGACCTTCTTCCCGCCGACCTTATCCTGACCGGCTGCCAGGCTATCGACGATCTGGACGGGATGACCGCCCCACTGCTGGCGCACGACTGGAAACTGCCGTACCTCGGATTGGTCACCAGCATTTCGGTCAATGCGGATGGCAAAACAGCCTGCGTGACCAAGGAGTATTCAGGCGGGACGCACGGTGAGTTTGAAGTGCCGTTGCCAGCAGTGCTGGGCGTGCAGGCCGCCGAGCAGCCGCCGCGGTACGTACCGGTGTCTAAAGTTCGGGCGGCGATGAAGACGGGGATGATCGAAACGGTGGAACTGCAGGAAAGCGGCGCTGTTCCGTCCGTGGAAATTCTGGCCATGGCCAAGCCGGAGGACGCGGAGCACGCAGAAATGCTGGAAGGCTCGCCGGAGCAGCTGGCCGACAAGATCAGCGAGATTCTCACGGCTCATGGCGTCGTGTAGGAGGAGGATTATGACATCCAGCATCCTGGTACTGGCTGAACACTGGGAGGGACAGATCACCGAAGCAACCTTCGAGTTGCTGGCGTTGGGTCGCGAACTGGCTGAGGCTACCGG
>JACQNR010000358.1 GCA_016202975.1 Acidobacteriota bacterium | reverse complement strand
TCCTGATTATCGAGCACAACCTCGACGTGCTGAAAACGGCAGACTGGATCATCGATCTCGGACCCGAGGGAGGTCACGACGGGGGTTACGTGGTCGCCGCCGGGCCGCCCGAGAGCGTGGTGAAGAATTCGCGCTCGCACACGGGGAAGCATCTTGCTCGCTATCTCTCGGATCACGGAGGGCCGGGTGCTCGGCGAGAAGCATCGCGTTAGTTGCGCACGGTGGATGTGCTCGGTGGTGATCGCAGCGGCTGTCTCCCTTATTGTGCCGCTGCCGGTGCGAGCCCAGGCGGCGCGACCATCGCCCTCAAAATCGGCGGATGTTCCCACGCTGCTCAAAACCGCGAGCGACGCGCTCGACCGCAAGGATTTCGCAGCGGCGGTCAAAGCTCTCACCGCCGTACTCGAAGTCGAGCCGGAAATGTCCGCGGCATGGTTCAACCTTGGGTATGCCTACACGGGACTCAAGCACGTTGAAGAGGCGGAGAAGGCATACCGGAAGACTCTCGCACTTCAACCCGGCCTTTTTGAAGCGCATTTGAACCTCGGCATCCTGCTGATGGAGACGAAGCGAGCCGCGGATGCCGCTTCGCATCTGGAGCAAGCGTGCGCGCTTCGACCCGGGCACGTGCTCGCCCACCTCTATTACGCCCGCGCTCTGCTAGCTGAAGACAAACCCGAGGATGCGCGGAAGCAGTTTGAGGAGGCGCTGCGGCTCGATCCATCACTGGGCATGGGACACTTCGATCTCGGGCAATTGCTCCTTCGGCAAAAGGATTTCGCGGGTGCGCTTACCGCCTTTACCCATGCCGCGGAGCACGAGCCCAGTCTTCCCCAGGCAAGCCTGGGCCGGGCGCTCGCGCTGAACGGCCTGAACCGTTCATCCGAAGCGGCCGAATGGTTTGAAAAATATCTTGAGGCTGAACCCCAGGACCTGGAGACACGGCTTCATCTGGTGCGGATTTATCTCGATGCGGGTCAAAACGAAAAAGCGCTCGAACATCTGAAATTAGTCTATCAAGCCAATCCCAAGCAGCCGGGAGTCGCCGCGGCGCTGGGGGACATTTACGCCCGGCTCAAGAAGTATCCCGATTCCGAAAAGTACTACCGCGAAGCGGTCACGGCCGCGCCACAGGAGGCCGACGTGCGGCGTGCGCTCGGCCAGACCCTGATGCGCCTGGAGAAATACCCCGAAGCAGAAACGGAATTCCGGACGTGTCTCAAGCTGGATCCCCAGAACCTCGACGCCTTCCGCGGCGTGGCCATGAGTCTCTATTACCAGAAGCAATACCCGGAGGCGATTCCGCTATTCGAACGGCAAGCCCAGCTACCCAATCCCCCCGCAGCGCTCTTTTTCTTCCTGGCCACATCCTACGATCACCTCCACGTCCTGCGCAAAGCGCTGGAAAACTACGAGCATTTTCTTCAGCTCTCCCAGGATCGGCATCCAGATCAGGAATGGCAGGCCCGCCAACGCGCCAAACTGCTCCAGCGCCAGTTGCGAAAGTAGCTATAATAGGTGTGACCTATGACGATGAGGGTGCGGTGGGTGTGCGCGCTGCTGCTGGCGGGCATTCTGGGCCTTGCATGGGGACTTGTGTTTTCAGCGCCGCGCAATGATTCTGAAGCGGACCTGACCGCGAGAATCGCCCGCGAATCCGACCTGGTCAAGAAAGCGAAGTACGAAGTCCGCTTGGCGCGCGTAAAACTCATCCAGGCACTGGATGCCCGGGAAAATGGTGAATTAGAGACTTCGTTGAAATTGTTGGGAGCCTATCTCGAGACCGTGAAGAGCGCATGGGATCACCTGCGACAATCAGGGCGGGTGGCGCACAAGAAGTCGCAGGGATTCAAAGAGTTGGACATTGAGCTGCGGGAGGACGGGCGATATCTGGAAGACCTCAAACGCAGCGTTTCTTTCATGGATCGTGGACCGGTGGAAAAGGTCATCCAGGAAGTGGAGAGCCTTCGGGCCGAAGTTCTGAAGGTCTTGTTCCCGACCATGGCGCCCCCGTCGCGCTGAAGGGTTTCCACCCGCCGACCTTTCAAGAGATGCCCGGAGAGCCGTCATGGCATTCTTCCAAAAGCGAGCCGCTGTCGGGTTCCTGTTCGCTATGGTGATTATTGTCCCCCCCTGCGCCGCCCAAAAGAGGGCGACGCTCAATCAGCTCGAAGATGATCGCGTCCGCGAAGCGCACGACCCGAGCGAGCGAATTGTCGTTTATATGGATCTTATGGACATCCGGCTGGCGCGCTTCGACGAAGCCCGGCACCAACCCGTGGACCCGAAGTACGACCAGGCCAGTTTCCTCCGCGACCTCCTGGGCGAGTACATCGCCCTGAATGACGAACTCAAAAGCTGGATTGAAGACCATTACGAACGCACAGAGGACATGCGCGGGGGCCTGCGAAAGCTGATCGAACGCGCACCACGTCAACTCGTCATCCTCCGCGGCATTCAGCAAGAATCGGGTCCTCACTCCGAAAGTTATCGGGAGACACTGCGTGACGCGATCGACCAACTCAGGGATGCTATCGATGGCGCGACCGTGGCGCTCGAACAGCAGACCAAGAAGCTGGGCGAATTGAAAAAGCAGGAAAAGGAAGAAGAGCGGCTGGCCAAGGAGCGCGCGAAAGAAGAGGCCCGCCGCACCAAGCAGGAAAAGAAGGAACGGACACGCCAGGATAAGAAAAAGACCGTGCCTGGCGACATCCCCGAGGAGTGATTGACAACGATCCACGCCGCTTCCCACGAACAACTCTTCTTGCCTCTTGATCCCGAAGCTGCCCTCGGGGCGGTATTCGCCCGCGTCTTTCGACGCCTCAGGCTCCGCCCACCGGAACCGGCTTTTTCGGTCGAATTCCGGCCCTTTTCCAGCCTTCGCAGCATGATACGAGTGCGTGACTATCACGCGGAGGTTCGCGTGGCGGACCTCCTTGCCGAGGCGCCCCCGATTGTTCTTGAGGCGCTTGCAGAAATCCTCCTCGCTCAGGTCTATCGCCGGCGCGCGTCGCAGGAGGCTCGGGCCTGCTACCTCGCATACATCTCGAGCCCGGCGGTTCGCCATCGGGCCGACGCCGTGCGGCGCCAGCGCGGGCGTAAGAGGCTTCTTCCGCCGCGTGGACGCTGCTACGATCTGGAGGAAATCTTTCGCAAGCTGAATGCCCGGTATTTTGGAGGGGAGATCGCACCGCTGCGGCTTGGCTGGAGCCCCCATCGCTCGCGCTCCACCCTGGGGCATTACGATTCCGCTCACGGCACCATCACCGTCAGCCGCTGGTTTGATTCACCCACCATGCCGCGCTACCTCGTGGAATATCTGGTCTTCCACGAGATGCTTCACATTCGTTTTCCGGTCGAGCGTATCGGTCACCGCCGGGTCGTGCACTCCCGCGCTTTCCGGGAAGCCGAAAAGAGCTTTCCGCACTACGAGAAAGCCCGACAGAAGCTGATGCGAATGGCACGGTTGTGCTGATTTCCGACACGGCTGGGGAGGCGTGAGAAGTTTGACGGCGCAAGGCATCTCGCACTGGTGAATTCGCTCCGGACCCCTCACCCGGCTCGCGCCACCCGCCACCCTCTCCCGAAGGGCGAGGGTTGGGGTCAAGGGTTGGTACACAGTTCTCTCTCCATGAAGAGGGTTGAATTCAGGTTTTGGACCACAGCCCTTTCCCTGC
>JACQNR010000340.1 GCA_016202975.1 Acidobacteriota bacterium | reverse complement strand
GTCTGGAACTTCCTGGACGCATTTGCCTGGAGTTGGGCCTCATGGAATACACCACCCTCGCCGAGCCTAAAACGATCAATTGGTCACTCACCAGGAGCGACGTCGCCGGGGCTTTCGGCGATATTGGGATTTTGTTCCCCATAGCTATCGCCTTGATTTCTCTCAATCGTATGAACCCCACGGCGATATTCCTGGCTGCGGGACTGGCTTACATCATTGCAGGGCGGTACTTCCGCGTCCCCATGCCCGTTCAGCCTTTCAAGGCGGTGGCGGTGATTGCCCTGGCCCTGCACCTTCCCCCCTCCACCATTGCCAGCGCAGGCATGGTCATGGGCCTGCTTCTAATGTTCATCGGCATCACGAACCTTGTTTCGCTCCTGGCTCGATTGTTCACTTTGCCGATCGTGCGAGGCATTCAGTTGGGGCTGGGGCTGCTGCTTGCGCGCGAAGGAATTCGCCTGATTGCCACGACGCCTAGCCAGGCGGCGATTCCCGGTTTACCCGCATTCACTTCCCCGATGATCGCACTAGCGGCCGCAACCATCCTTCTGGTCTTGCGCAGGTCGAAACGCTTCCCTGCCGCCCTTATCCTGCTAGGGGCCGGGATCGTTCTCGGACTGGCGGTGCACTGGAATGCATTTCCAGCGCTTCAGCCGGGACCGTTGCCTTTCAATTTCCTGAAACCCAATTTGGACGAGATCAGTTCGGTATTGCTGATTCTGGTGCTACCCCAATTCGCGCTGACTTTCGGTAATTCCATCGTGGCGACGGAGAATACGGCGTGCATGCTCTACGGCGCGCAGGCCAGGCGTGTGACCACGCGCGCGCTGAGCGTCGCGATCGGGGTGATGAATCTGCTTGCCTCGTTGATACAAGCCGCGCCCATGTGTCATGGATCGGGCGGGGTGACGGCTCACAACAAGTTCGGCGCGCGGACGGAAAAATCAAATTACGTCATCGGGACCGTCTGTTTGCTTCTAGCCCTTGTCGGCGGCTCCGCGGTGGGTATCCTCAAACTGATTCCCATGCCGGTCCTCGGAGTTTTCCTCATCTATGTGGGCATTCAGCACGCCGCATTCTCACGGGACATCGTTCAGAACCGGGCTTTCCTGCTGATTGCCGCCTGCGTGGGCGGCGTGGCGATCGTGACGACCAATTTGACGTACGGTTTTATTGCGGGTTTCGCATTACACGGGATCGTCTACCTGACCCCGAAAGCCGGTGCCGCCCGGCCATAGCATTTCTCTTCTTACGAAAACCTTGTCCGTTTCCACAAAAGCCAGCCGCTCGCCGCCAGCGAACCCCCGGTGAGAATCAGCAACCCCGCGGCCCAGGGCAAATCCATGGCGATGGGCGGGCGCTCGGCCTGAGTGGCAAGGCCCACAAACACGCCGATCGCGGCCAGAAGTATCAGGACCTCCCCATATTGCGCGGTTTGGTTTTTCTGGCCAGTGGGTCATCGCCACCCTGGGTCGCTTCCAGATCGCCGAGCTTCAGATGGCGGGAAGCGTCCAGCGTGCGACGAATACGCCCGCCACCATCGCCAGTGAAATGAGAAAAGGGGAGAGGCCCAGCGCCACCAGCTTGGGCGGAGCTTCCGCCGCGCCAAGCCACGCTCCTGCCGCGAGCCCGCACGTCACGCCGAAGACGTGCAGGGATCGCGCCGATGTTCCTGCCGCTTGAACTTTCAGAGTGACTCCTCGCCTGGTGCCCGGACGCTATTTCATCACGATGAGAAGCGCAATTCCCAATGCCAGCACCGCGACAGGAACCCAGAAGTGGCTGTCGGTAAGGATGGCTTTCTAGAATGACAGTTTCACGTGCATACCTCGCCTTTATTATGTCGCCCGCGGGTGAGTCCAACAATCTCACGCAAGGGCGCAGAGTTCGCAGAGCAAGACAAAGACGTCCGGAAGAGATTTCTTCGCGCCTCTGCGTGAGTTCCATGCATTTGCGGGAACGCGCAGCGCTCTCGCAATCAATCGCCGGATTCGCCCTTCTTACGGGGAACGCCGCTACGGACCTTTCACCACGCGAAACCCCGTATAGGGCAGGGTGGTCTGGGATTCGGGACTATGGGGATCGCTCGGCTGGTCGGCGCTGCCGCCTAGGAGCTTGCCGGAGCCGTCTTTGTCAACAACCCACTCCGCGACGTTTCCGCCCAGATCGAAAACCATTTCTCCGTTGCCGCGCCCGGGGAAGCTTCCCACTTCTTTCAGCAGGGGCGCCGCGCCACCGAGTTTTCCGATCTTCTCCCGCAGGCGCGCGGCGTCGTCCGGATTGACGCTGTACCCCGCCCAGTAGTCGAGCGTGTTCTCGTTGGGTTGAGCCTCTCTGTAAATCGACTCAAGCTCTTCGACTTTGCCCAGCCGGAAGTTTTCGCCCGTCGTCTTGCTGAGCCACGTGCAATAGGCCTGGGCGCTCGAGAAGCTGATGTTGTTTGCCGGATAATTCTCGGTTCCGGGCTCGATCCGGTAATTCTTATCGAACGCCGCGAATTGGGCGCGCGTCAGCTCAAAGCGGCCCAACTCCAGCCCCCGGAATGGTACCACCTCGGGCACGAGCGTCGACTTCAGCAGCATGCCGTAGTTGGTTCCCACTATCATAATACTTCGTCGCTTCAACTCCTGGGCGAGCGGCGAATTATCCTTGACCGCTTCGTTCGCGGGCGGAGCGGTTTTGAGAAGATACTTCTCAAACCAGGCGAGTTCTTCTTCGACTTTCCGACGGCGATGTGCGAGCTTCTTCAAGCCGTGCTCCTCGCCGGGAAACACCACGAAGCGGACATCGGTCTGCCCAAGCTGCTGCAGCGTGCGGAAATGCATCCACCCCTGGGCGTGACCGACGGCGCGATCCTCGGAACCGGAGAAGACTATCGTGGGCGTGCGCACTTTCTTGAGATCGTACAGGGGCGATTTGCGGAGGTAAAGCTGTGGGTCGTCCAAGGGTGTCGCGCCGAAGTAGTAGTTATCGAATGCGGCGCCGAACTTCACGTAGGACCAGTCGCTGGTCTGTTCGACATTGCCCGCGCCGGAGGATGCCGCCTTGTAGCGTGTCGAAGCGACGGTGAGGGCGACGGTCAGAATCCCGCCGTTCGACCAGCCCATCACCCCCAAGCGCTCGGGATCGACCAATCCGCGTGCGATCAGCGCGTCAACGCCTTTTTCAATATCCGGGACTTCCAGCTCATAATACTTGCCGCCGCCGATGGACTCCGCCCAGGCGAGGCCGTAATTGCCGCTGCCGTGGTAATTGGGCGTGAAGACGAATGACCCGCGCTGCGTATAAAGGTTCATGGGGCGCGAGGTGCGATCATCCCACGCGTCCAGGTCCATGGACAGCGGCCCGCCGTGAATCATGACCAAGAGTGGGAATTTCTTCCCGCGCTCGAAAATCTGGGGGTAGAACAGAAGACCCTCCACCTCTTCGCCGAGCGCCCCTTTCCAGCGGACGACCTCCGATCGCGAGGGCGTTTTTTGGGCGAATTGCGAATTCAGATGGGTTAAGGCTGCACGATTCGAAAGGCGGTTGCCGTCAATTGCTGCCTGAAATAGTTGCTCGGGACTACTCGCAGCGCTCGACCGATAAACCGCCGTTCGCCCGTCGCGGGTGATCTCAATGCCGAAGAGATTTTTGACGTCGTCTCCTTCCAGCCACTCCCTCTGCCAGGACGAACCTTGCCGAAGGTATCGCGCAGCTTTGAATCGCACGCCATCGGCAAGAAGCGCCACGAATCCGTTGGGAATGACAGCGAACGCGGGCTCGACTTCCAGACCCAGTTCGCGCTCCCATCCGAGATCCACCTTGATGGCTTTGCCCGCGGAAAGCTCGTAATAGAAAAGCTGGTCGACGAAAGCCTGGCGGTATACGGGATGCGTGGAATAGTGTGAAACAAAATAGAAGCCGCTGCTTTCGCCCGTCCAGCGAATCTGGGGCTCGGCCTCGGCGAACCAGGGAACAATGGGCACGTCGGCGTGAATCGGCACGCCCTTTCCCGTCGCGAGATCGTGCACCACGATGACGGGGCGGATCTTCTCGTCGAACTCATAACTCAAACTGCGCGCGTGAATGACCGCGGCGTAACGGCCGTCCGTCGAAACGGCAACGGTAACGACCCAATCGTCGTTCGTGGTCAGCCGCGTGATCTCGCCGTTTTTCACGCTGACTTTGAACAGGCGCACCGGCGGCGATTGCCGGGGGTCATCGATGGCCTGGCCGCGGTCCTTGTGGTCTTTGAGTGAGCGCAGGTAGTTTGTCGGAGTTTCTTCCGCGGCGATCAGGATGGTCATCTCGTCGATCCAATCAAAATCCTTGACGCCGCGCTCGATCCGAGTCAGAGGCCAAGGCTCGCCGCCCGCCGCGTCGAGCAGCCAAACCTGGGTTGGGTTTTCGTCTTCGCCAGCTTCGGTTTCCTTCGCCTCCTGCTTGAGGACCGGCCGGTCGCTCAGAAAGGCAATCATCCGCCCGCTTCTCGACCATCGTGGCTTGGAGTTGTGGTCCGCCCCACGCGTGAGTTGGACTTCCCGCTTCTCAGTCAGGCTGGTCAGGAACAAATTTGAAACCATTTCGTCCTTGCCTGCGTCCGGTGAGCTCTTCACCCAGACGACCCAATTGCCTTCGGGGGAGATTCGGAACTCGTCGGCAGTTTCCCGCGCCACCATGTCCTCTACGGTCCACGGAGCCGTTATGCCGGCGTGAACTTCAGAGTTGGGAGCCGCTGCCAGGCAAACATCCGCAATGATCGTGAAACAACTAAAGGTACGAGCCGCTAAATGACGCATCGAGTCCGTCACCTCCGCGAAGGCTAGGCTGAGATTGTACAACATGGGAGAAGCCGAACATTTCACTTCCGCATAGAAGGAGAAGCTCTTCCCCTGGACAGCGGGGTGTAAAATCTTCGCCATTATGAAAACCTATCGAATTGCGCTCATTCCCGGCGACGGGATCGGAAAAGAAGTAATACCCGCGGGCGTGCGCGTCCTGGAAAAAGCGGCGGAGGCGAACGGAAAGTTTGAGTTCCGCTTCGAGCCTTTCGAATGGGGCTGCGAGTACTACCAGCGCAAAGGGCGCATGATGCCGGCCGACGGCCTCGAGCGGCTTCGCCCCTTCGATGCCATCTACCTCGGCGCAATCGGGCATCCCACCGTTCCCGACCACATCTCGTTGCGCGACCTGCTCCTCAATATTCGGTTCAATTTCGATCTCTACATCAACATTCGCCCGTTTGAAATCCTTCCCGGACTCACTACGCCGCTGCGCGACAAGGGGCCGGCGGAAGTCAACATGCTCTTCATCCGCGAGAACAGCGAGGGCGAATACAGCGGCATCGGCGGCCGGCTCCGGAAGGGGACTCCCGACGAGGTGGCGATTCAAACTTCCGTCTTCACGCGCAAGGGCGTCGAGCGCGTGATCCGCTTCGCGTTCGAGCAGGCCCGGAAGCGGCCGCGCAAGCGCCTGGCGAGCGCCACGAAATCCAACGCCATGCAATACACCATGGTGCTCTGGGACGAAGTCCTGCGCGAGGTGGCAAAGGATTACCCCGACGTCAGTGTGGCGAACTATCACGTTGACGCGCTCGCGGCGCGTATGATCACCCACCCCGAATCGCTCGACGTGGTCGTCGGCTCCAACCTCTTCGCCGATATCCTGACCGACATCGGCGGCGCGCTCCAGGGGAGCCTGGGACTGGCGGCGAGCGCCAACGTCAATCCCACGGCGCGGCTGGGACCGCCCATGTTCGAGCCGGTGCACGGCAGCGCGCCCGACATCGAAGGGCGTGGCATTGCCAATCCCATCGCCGCCATCTGGAGCGGCGCGATGATGCTGGATTATCTCGGCGAATCTGCCGGGGCGGTGCGCATCATGAACGCGCTCCGGACGGTGACCGGCGAGGCGCGCGTGCGCACGCCCGACCTCGGCGGGAAAAACACCACGGAGGAATTCGCCTTGGCGGTGGCGGCGGCTATCGCGGGCTGAGCGTTTACGGCTTGAATCCGGGATTGCGCGGAAGTGGGGGCTGCACGCCCTTTGTCCGCTGGAGGGGAGCGGCAGAGGCTGAACTCTTTTCCAGCTCCATGTATTTCCAAGTGTAGTAGCCGAAAACGGCCAGAAAGGCGACCAGGTAAAGCAGAATCAGCCAGATTGTAGGGCCCTGGCGGGGATCCATCGCGGCCCGGATTAACTGCCGCGTCAGAATAGTGAGAAAAAGCGCGAATCCCACCGCCATCCAGCCCGTAGCATCCTCAATCAACTTCAGGATTTGAGCTCGAGTGTCGGGCGCAAAATCGCTGAGGCGCTTTCTGCCCAGATTAACCCGCTGCGGGGCATAGCGGGCAAGGTAGGGCACGGCGAGAAACAGCGCGACGATCAGCGCCTGGGCTGCCAGCAACAGCCACAGCGTCTCCGGGCGGCTCGAGGCCGTAGGATGGCCATGAAGATCGAATCGGGTCGGGATGCGCTCCGGGAGGTCCGGCAGGGCGCGCTGAATCACCAGCGTGGAATAAACAATCAGGATAGCCGCCGCGACGCGCTGGATCACATGAAACCCCGCGCACAATTCTAGGGCAGTTGCTTCATCCTTGTCATTCGCAAATTCAGGCCGCCGCGAGGACGAGTCCGAGTTCTAGGTGAGCGCCTGATCGAGATCGGCGAGCAAATCTTCCGCCGCTTCCACGCCCACCGATAGCCGAACCAGACCGTCGGTGATGCCCATGGCCAGGCGCTCGGCGCGCGGCACGGCACGGTGACTGGTGGAAGCGGAATGGACAATCAGCGAGCGCGTGTCCCCCAGGCTCGCGGCGCGGGCAAACAACTGGACGCGATCCATCACTCGCTTCCCGGCTTCGTACCCGCCCTTCGCTTCGAAGCTGATCATGGCGCCGAAGGCGCGCATCTGCCGCCGGGCCACCTCGTGCCCGGGATGACTGGCCAGGCCGGGATAATGCACGCGCTCGATGCGCGGATGGGCGGCGAGGAACTCCGCGATGCGTTGCGCGTTGGCGCAGTGTGCGGGCATGCGCAGGTGCAGGGTGCGAATGCCGCGCAGTATCAGCCAGGCGTTAAACGGGCTGATCACGCCTCCATAATCACGAATCACTTCGTGGACGAGTTCGGAGATGAAGTCCTTCGGCCCCGCGACGATGCCTCCCATCGCGTCCCCATGACCGCAGAGATACTTGGTCGCAGAATGAACGGCGACGGTCACACCCAGCGCGAGCGGCTGCTGCAATGCGGGCGAAGCAAACGTGTTGTCCATAATCGTAGGAATCCCGCGCGCTTTCGCCATTTTCGCGAGCGCGGCGATATCCACGACTTCGAGCGTGGGATTGCTGGGTGTTTCAAAATAGATCACGCGGGTGTTCGGGCGGATCGCCCGCTCGAGGTCATCGACACGAGCCGTGGGAACAAAGGTCACCTCAGCGCCCATGCGCGGCAGCTTCTTGTTGAGAAAGTTGTAGGCCGCGCCATAAAGCATGCGCGTCGCCACGACGTGATCTCCCGCCTTCACGTAGCCCATGATGGCCGAGGAAATCCCCGCCATGCCCGAAGCGAAGGCGAGCGCTGCCTCGCCACCTTCCAGCGCCGCGAGCTTTTCCTCGAGCGCGCGGACCGTCGGATTTCCGTAGCGCGTGTACATGTAGCCGAACTTCTCCCCTGCGTACACCGCGGACATCTCATCGGAATCGGCGGCGACGAAAGTGGTGGATTGATATATAGGCGTGTCGAGCGCGCCCGTCGCGGGGCACGGAGCCTCCCCTGCATGGACCGCAAGCGTTGCGAAT
The DNA here is from genome assembly GCA_016202975.1 of Acidobacteriota bacterium. Taxonomy (GTDB): domain Bacteria; phylum Acidobacteriota; class Terriglobia; order UBA7540; family UBA7540; genus JACQNR01. The sequence goes on along the minus strand of JACQNR010000340.1, from coordinate 9,054 downwards.
TCACGGTTGCTTTTCATTCCACACCTCGGTCTGGGAAGTTGTGAGACACTGAAACATCTTTCGGTCGCTAGAGTATCTTTCCGCGCCGCTTAAGAAAAGAGCCAGTTGGGTCGCGCCGCGCAGCGACACCATGAACCCCCGTTGCGCGAGCGGGGGCGTGCAACGTCTACCGAAGTCATTCCACATGCATCAAGACAAAGCGGGGCAGGACCGCGCCCGGCCCTCCTCGGCACAGCGAAGTGACGCTTGACATCGGGGTCAGAAATGACTAGAGATGGTGAGAAACATCCATTGGCAGTTGCCGGGGGTGCCCGATGGCCTATTGTCCTGAGTGCGAAGCCTCGATTGACATGGAAGCTGACGACGTCGAAGAAGGGCAAAGATTGGACTGCCCCGAGTGCGGCGCCGAGCTCGAAGTGGTCAATATCAATCCGCTCGAACTCGAGGTGATTTCGGTCGCGGAAGAAGACGAAGAGGAGAAAGACAACTGGTGAAGGAGATCCGAGAAATGAGGAAGGAAGAAACGCGATTGGCTCGAAGGCAGGCTTCATTCCAGGTATTCCGCTTCGTGCTTATGGGACTTTTTATGGCCGCCGTGCTTGCATGGCCCGGGGGGCTCGCCGCGAAAGACAAGGATCTTCGGCCGTCGCGCCAGGTGACCGGCCTCGTCTCGGATAAATCGGATAATCCCATTTCCGGCGCCACCGTCACACTGACGGACCTGGAAACTGGAAAGAAATTGGCGTCGTACACCGGCGACGACGGAAAGTACCTCTTCTCCGGCCTCGAGACCACCCGTGATTACGAAGTGCAGGCGACCTTCAAGGGCGTTTCCTCGCGCCCGCGCAAGGTGACCACCATCGACCCGCGCAACAAGATTACGCTGAACCTGCAGATTCCTCCGCCCAAGGAAGAGGAGTAAGGTTTTCCTCCATTGGGGGCTTGCTGCCTGTCTATATCAGGGTTTTAGCGAAAGCTTGAACTGCCGCTTTTTCCCATACCGGACGACAACCACGCTGTGCTTCCTGGGGTCAATCTCAAACGTGGGATCTGTAATAGTTTGCCACTCGTAAGAGTCGAGGTCCCCAAAACTCAGGTCCACAGCCCCGCCTTTGATTTGTCGCTGAGCTTCCGTTCCGGAGGGCGCAATACCAGTTGCCGCAAGAACTCGGAACAGCTTCTCGGGCGAGTTCAACGCATAGGCCAAAGCCGAAAGGTCAGACGCGACCGATCCTTTCTGGAACTGTTCTTCAAAGGCTGCTTGCGCCTTGTCCGCTTCGCCATCCCCGCAGAAGTCGGCGACGATCGTTCGTGCGAGCCGCTTCTTTGCATCCAGAGGATGCGTCGTATTCAGAGCAACCGCTCTCCGCATTTCCTCGATGTCCTTCGGACTCTTGTCAGTCAGCAATAGGTAATAGCGCCACATCAACTCGTCGGAAATAGACATGATCTTGCCAAACATTTCGGCGGGCGGCTCGTTGACGCCGACGTAATTCCCGAGCGATTTCGACATCTTCTGCACGCCATCGAGCCCTTCGAGAATGGGCATGGTCATGATGACCTGCGGCGGCTGGCCGAACTCCTGCTGGATGGCGCGGCCAACCAGCAGGTTGAATTGTTGGTCCGTACCGCCCAGCTCGACGTCGGCTTCGAGCGCCACCGAATCGTATCCTTGCACGAGCGGGTAGAGGAGTTCGTGCATTGAGATCGGACGCTGTTCCTTCAGGCGCTTCGAGAAGTCGTCACGCTCGAGCATCCGGGCAACGGTATATTTCGAGCAGAGGTTGACCCAATCGCGGCTGCTCAACTTTCCAAACCAGCGGTTGTTAAAGTCCACCACAGTCTTTTCCGGGTCAAGAATCTTGAACACCTGCTTCTTGTAGGTTTCGGCATTTGCGGCGATTTGTTCGGGCGTCATCGGCATGCGCGTTACGTTCTGGCCGGAGGGGTCGCCGATGAGTCCCGTGAAATCCCCGATGAGAAATATCACGGTATGGCCGAGGTCCTGGAAGTGCTTCAGCTTGCGGATCAGGACGGTGTGGCCGAGATGAATGTCCGGCGCCGTCGGGTCGAAGCCCGCCTTGACGCGAAGCTTCTTTCCGGTCTTTTCGGCTTGCTCCAGCCTCGCGCGCAATTCCTCTTCGCGGATGGTCTCCTCCGCGCCCTTGGTAAGATAAGCGAGTTGTTCGTCAATCGTCATGCGCAGCTTACTTCTTGAGAATAACCCGCCGGCCTTCGACACGGATTCTGTCCCCGAGGACCAAGTTGATCGCTTCGGTGTAGATACGGTGTTCTTCCTTAAGGATTCGCGCCGCAAGGGTTTCGACCGTGTCCTCATCCTGAATGGGGACGGCCGCCTGGCAGACGACAGCGCCGGTATCCACGCCTTCGTCCACAAAATGGACCGTGCAGCCGCTGAATTTCGCGCCATATTCGAGGGCCTGCTTCTGGGCATCCACGCCCGCAAAAGAGGGAAGCAGCGCCGGGTGAATGTTGAGAATGCGGCCTTGGAATTCCCGAATGAAATAAGATGTCAGGACGCGCATGAATCCGGCAAGGCAGACTAAATCGACTTGAGCTTCGCGCAAAGCGGCCACCAGTTCTTGTTCGAACGCTTCACGCTCCTTGCCTTTGGATGGGATGCAGAGTGCCTTGATCCCCATCTCGCGAGCGATCGCAAGACCACCCGCGCCTTCCTTGTTGCTGATGACGATAGCGATTTCAGCGGGAATTTTCCCCGCTTGTACGTTGCGCGCAATCGCCTCGAAGTTTGAACCGCGCCCGGAAAGGAGTATTCCGATTTTCTTCATATGATTTTCCTGAAAGGTTCAGTGTTCACGGAGCCATTGGACTGAAGCACGAGTAACGTGGCCCTAGGCTGCGACATATTTCACGCCCGGCCGCCCTTTGATGATGCGCCCAATCGCCCAGAACTTCTCCCGTTTTTTTCTCAAAACGGCGCTGACGCGGGCCAGGTCGCGTTCGGCCACCACCAGCGCCAATCCGGCCCCCATGTTGAATGTCCGGAGCATGTCGTCCTCGGGCACGTTGCCGAGGCGGGCGATCAGGTCAAAGATGGGCAGGACGGGCCAGGAGCCCAGTCGAATCTCCGCGCGACATCCGGAAGGCAGAATCCGGGGCGTGTTGTCGGTCAGCCCGCCGCCGGTGATGTGGACGATGCCTTTCAACAGCCGGGCCTTCAGCAGCGGCTCGAGGATCGGCCAGTAGCAGCGGTGCGGTTCGAGGAGCGCCTCGCCGAGCGGCCGACCAAGTTCGGTTATCGGCTCAGTGAGGCTCAGTTGGTTCTGCTCGAGCAGCACTTTGCGCGCCAGCGAATAACCGTTAGTGTGGAGCCCGCTCGAAGCGAGACCCAGAATCAAATCGCCCGGGCGGATGCGGCTGCCGTCGATAATCGCCCGCCGCCCGACGGCGCCCACAATGCACCCTGCGACATCGTATTCATTTTCCGGGTAGAAACCCGGCATCTCCGCCGTTTCACCGCCGATCAGCGCGCAGCCCACGCCGCGACACGCCTTGGCCATGCCGCCGACGATATCCGCGACGACATCGGGATGCATTTTACCTGTCGCCAGATAATCGAGGAAGAACAGCGGCGCCGCGCCGTGAACGGCAATGTCGTTGACGCAGTGGTTGACGATGTCCATCCCCACCGTCGTGTGGCATTTGAGAGCGAACGCAATCTTCAGCTTGGTGCCCACGCCATCGACGCTGGCGATGAGTACGGTGTCGCGGGGCAGGCCCGCAAGCGAAAAGAATCCTCCGAAGGCGCCCACGTCTTTCAGCACGTGGGCGTTAAACGTCTGGCGGGCGAGTCTCCTGATTCGCTCCTTGGCGCGGCTGGCGGCGTCGATGTCCACACCGGCGTCTTGATAGCGCATATTGTTCGGTGGATTTCGCTTTTCCGATGCTTGCGGCGCGAAAACCCGGCAAGCAGTATAAACCTGTTAGAAGGTTTTTCCAGTCCTCGACCAGCGGGTTTTGCCTAAGATGTTCCAGACCATGGAAAGTTTGGCGCGTGCAAAGTCACCAACATTGTTCGGTGTCCAGTCCTGGGTTGGGGCATCATACGACCAATAGACGAACAAGGGCTCGCCGACCACGGCCTCACCAGGAACGAAACCCCAGAAGCGGCTATCCAGCGAATTATCGCGGTTGTCTCCCATCATGAACATGTATCCCGGGGGTACGCGCATGCCGTCTTTCTCGATGAATTGCGCCATCTCACGGGCCCACGCCGGGTCGAGCCCCCAGGCGGCGGGCAGGGTTGCAATCTCGCTGACCTTGGGAGGGAAATTGTCCCGCAACGGAAGGACGTTGGAGAACTGATACTGGGCATAAGGCTCGTCCAGCAGCTTGCCGTTGAGATAGACTTTGCGTTCCTGAATCTTGATCAGGTCTCCACCCACAGCGATGGCGCGCTTGACGAAAAGCACCGAGGGATTGCGGGGATTGTGAAACGCCACAATTTCCCCATGTTTCACGGTGCGGATGGGCGGAATTCGCAGGGAGGTATAAGGCAGGTGCGGGCCGTAGAGCAATTTATTGAGAAAGACGTGGTCTCCGATCAGGATGGTCTTCTCCATCGATCCGGTGGGGATCACGGTGGCTTCGGCGACAAATGTTCGAATGATGAGCACGGACAACAGGACCACCGTGAGGGACCGGGCAAGCTCCTTGAAGGCCTCGCCCTTGGATGCGGCTGGCTCTGGCGCCGGGGCTGCATGCCGCTTAGTCTGTGGGGCGGGCTGGCTTTCGATGGGTTCCATCTGAGTTAATCCCTTTGGCGCAACGCCAACAGCGGCTCTTGAACCACGGTGGGATAGCTGGCCGTGTAACAGGCGCTGCAAAAGCGCCCTGCCGTGTCACCGACGGCTTTGCGCAGGCTGTCGAGAGACAGGTAACCGAGCGTGTCTGCCCCGATGTATTGGCGAATCTCCTCCACGCTGTGCGTTGCAGCAATCAACTCTTTCCGCGTCGGCGTGTCGATCCCGTAATAACAGGGCGAAATCGTCGGCGGACAACTGATCCGCATGTGGACTTCTCGCGCCCCACATTCCCGTACGATGCGCACCAGCTTACGGCTGGTTGTCCCTCGAATGATGGAGTCGTCCACCAGCACGACGCGCTTGCCCTCCAGCAGGCTGCGCACGGGGTTGAGTTTGAGGCGAACGCCGAAGTCCCGAATCGCCTGGCTCGGCTCGATGAAGGTTCGCCCGATGTAATGATTCCGAATCAAGGCCATCTTCATCGGAATGCCGGACTCTTCGGCGAAGCCCAGCGCGGCGGGCACGCCCGAGTCCGGGACCGGGACGACCATATCGGCCTCGACCGGATGCTCCCGGGCGAGGTAGCGGCCGAGCTCTTCGCGGCTGACCTGCACCGACCGGCCGAAGACCACGCTGTCCGGCCGCGCGAAGTAGACGTGCTCGAAGATGCACTGCGCGGGCTTGACGGGTGGCGCAAAATGCAGCGAGGTCACGCCGCGCTTGTCCAGAATCACCATTTCACCCGGCTCGATGTCCCGGATGGGCTGTGCGTTGATCAGATCAAATGCGCAGGTCTCAGAGCTCAAGACGTACGCGCCGTCGATCTTGCCGAGCGTCAACGGCCGGAATCCGCGCGGGTCGCGAATGCCATAGATGGAGTCCTTAAAAAGGGCGACGATGGAGTAAGCCCCCTCCACGCGGTCGAGCGCATCGGCGAGCGATTCAGGAATCCCGTGGTGCTTGGAGCGCGCGAAATGGTGGAGAATGACTTCCGTGTCGCTGGTGGTTTGGAAGATATCTCCGCGGTTTTCGAGATCGCGCCGGATCGCCGGTGCGTTGACAATATTGCCGTTGTGACCGAGCGCTACCTGACCCTTCTGGCAGTTGACCATCAGCGGCTGGGCGTTCTTGAGAACCGTGTCGCCGGCTGTCGAGTATCGCGTGTGGCCGATGGCGTATGGACCCTTGAGACTCGCCAGGACGGGCTCCGTAAAGATCTCGGCGATATGCCCCATCTGCTTGTAGCAGGTCAGCGTCTCGCCGTCGGAAACCGCAATCCCGGCGCTTTCCTGGCCGCGATGTTGGAGCGCATACAGCCCCAGATAGGTCAGCTTGGAAGCTTCCGGGTGCCCAAAGACCGCAAATACACCGCAGTGATCGTGGAATTTGTCGTCAGGCAGTGAAACGACGGGGAAGAGTTGCGAGGCCGGATCCAACAAATTCCCTCCGTTCGGAGAAAGGAACTCCTCTAATTTGATGATCGAGACACGGTTTCCGTTACATTTCCAACCGAAAACCGCCCTTGAATTTACTCAATCGTTTATGGCTCGGACTTATGCTGGCCCCTACGACCCTTTGAAATACCATTGTGCGCCTATCTGGATGGCGACGCAACTGGTTTCTCGGTTGTGGCCCCCGTCCAGCGGGGCCTGATCGAGACGGCCTCCCTCACAATTCTACCAGTCTCGACAAGGGGGCTGGCGGAGGGGCCTGTAATCCGCGCCCTGTTTTTGCCACCACGCGCGCCACGACCGTGCGACCCCGACGGCCTCCCCTGCTGAAGCGGTGGGAGAAAGTTGAATCGCCTGCCCGGTCAGGTTGCGGAGCGCGAAATGCGCCACCTGGCGAACCTGCGCTTCCGGGTCGTTCAGCATGGCGATGAGCGCGGGAACCACATTCTTGTCCTCCAAATTCCGCAAGCCCAGAATGGCATTCACCCGGTCGGCGGGCGCTGGCGAGTGCAATCGATCGAACAGCGCCTGGTTGGCGCGCGGATCGCGAAAGAATCCCAGCGCGCGGATCATATCTCCCCGCAGCGAGTCGGGAGCTCCGGAAAGCATCGCAAGGATCGAAGCGAGGTCGCGGCGATCACCACGCTCGGCGAGCAGCAGGATCGCAAACGCGCGCAGCGAGTCCTGCTTGGCCGCCGTTTCCGGGGGCGCTCCTTGAACAGGGGCGTCGCTCCCGCGTGCGATTTTGAGGATGGCCTCCCAGGCTTCCGGCGTTCCCAGCCGCGCCAGGCCTTCGAGCGCCCGCTCGCGGTCCCAGCGCCGCTCGTTGGGTCCAGCGCTCGCCAGCATCACCAGTTCGTCGAGCAGAAACGGCTGCGGCAGCGTGACCACCGCTTCCACGGATTCGGGGAACCCCTTGGCTTCCGGTTTGCGCAGGACCTTTTCGTACGGTTCGAATGCGCTGCGGAGCTTTGCCTCCGTCGGCACGGCAACCTCAACCGTAAATTCGTTGAGCGCCGCGGCAAAGGCCACCGGCGAGCCCGTGAACTCGCGCCGCGCCTCGTCGATTCCCAGCAGCGGCAACCTTCGTTCCGCGTGCACGCGGTACTTGCCCGCCCTCGCGAACCGCGCCCACTGATTGAGCAGCCAGCGCTCGGTATGAATCTGCCCGGGCGGAAGCGAGACCGACCCGTACACGGCCGTGCCCTTGGCCCCTCCGCATCGCCTCGGCGCCGGGTCCGCGACTCGGCGGCCCGCCGCGTCCCTTACCACGAAGTTAGGCTCGGATTCGAGCTCGGAGTTCGCAATGCGCATGGGATTTCGGTACGCAAAAGCGAACGGCTGCGCCCCGGTGTTTTGAATGCTGAAGGTGCAAAAGACGGGCTCGCCCGCGACCACGGGCGACTTGTCCAGGGTGAAACGTGCGACATAGTTCACCTGAGCAGGCGCCGGCACCGGAAGGAGGTAGAACGCCACGGCAAGCCAGAGCAGTCGGCGAGTCGCACAGAAGTGAGGGGATCCTTTCACCTGTTTTATCTCGATTCCGCCGCCTGAAGCGCCCCGCATCGCGGCCCACATCATACTTGAATATCGACGCGTAGCGCCGCCCTTTAGGACGGCATACTGTTAATTTCAAAAAATGCCGGGCTGAAGCCCGGCGCTACTTCCATTTGAGTCAGCACGCTGTCTGAAATCGGCATCCAATGTGTTGTATGGTGGTCTGGATGAAATGCCGCTTCATTTTCGCCTTGGCGATCGTCGCGGGGCTGCTCGCAGGGGCTCACCTGGCGCGCGCTGGGGAACAATTGTGCTTCAAGGACGGCACCTGCCAGCCGGTCAAGAGTTACGAAGTGCAAGGTGACCGCGTGCGCTACTACAGCCTGGACCGATCGGCCTGGGAAGAAGTTCCGGCTGGGCTGGTCGATTTCGAAGCCACCAAGCGGGCCAAGCTGGAAGAGGAATCGTCGCACAAAGAGGAACGCGATTCGGCGCGCAAACTCGACCATGAACTCTTCGAGAAAGTGGAGAATCAGGGGTTCGAAATCGCCCCCGGCGTCCGATTGCCCGGCGACGATGGCGTCTTTGCCTACGACGGCATGCGGGTGATTCGCTTGCTGCAATCCTCGGCAGAGATCGTCAAAGACAAGAAGCGCGCGGCCCTGACCATTGCGATTCCCGGGCCGCTTCTGAAGAGTCGTGCATTCGTTATCCTGCAGGGCGAGAGGTCGCCGGTACGCGTCATGGCGATTGAGCCCGTCTTTTACGTCCAATCGTCGGACGGTCTGGGAGCGAACCTGGCGCTCATCTCGCTCAAGGCGCGCAAGGATTCGCGCCAGGTGGAGAAGGTCGAGTGGCGGGCCGGGCTCGGCAAGCCCGCGGAACTGCACGAGTCCGTTCCCCTCCAGCACACCCAAATCGCTCCCGGACTCTTCAAGCTCACAGCCACGCAGCCGCTTGACCCTGGCGAGTACGCCCTCGCCGAGCTCATCCAGAAGAAGCTCAACATCGAAGTGTGGGATTTCGGCGTTGAGGGCGCACCGGCGAGAGTCCCGACCGATTTCGGAGAGCCCCCCAAAATCCGCCGCACCGAAAAGCCGCGCGAAGATTGACTTCGCGGCTTGCCCCCTCCATAATCCGCCGCGAATAGCTGCTTGGCATCGCGGACGTCTATGCGCATTCGCTCCCCTCTGCGTCTTGTGACAGTGCTGATGTCGACGGGGCTTGCGCTCTGTGCAGGCGCGATTCTGCGTGCGGCGAAGGATAAACAGGAGCATCCCGTTCCCCTCGGCTTCAACGCGGAGAGCTACGCGCGGCAG
>JACQNR010000341.1 GCA_016202975.1 Acidobacteriota bacterium | reverse complement strand
GGGATCTGTGGATGCTGAAAGCGGCCTTGGATCAGAAGGGCGTGTTGGCTCAACAGGAGGTGGCATAATATGAGCCGGACCGTCGCTCACCTCCAACGATCCCTGGGACACCTTCTAGCATTGTGCCTCTGTCATTTGGTCGTTGATTGCTTCTCGCAATACAGATTGATTCGGTACGGGCGCGCGCTCGAGGGACTGATTATATCGGTCTCGGACGACAGAATGGACTGCCTATGTACCGTTTATTTTGAAGCAGATAAGCAGGCGTACGAACTTCAAATCATAGAGAAGCTTAAGTCACACGCGCGCAGGCTCGAACCCGGTGACGTTGTCACACTGTACCTCGGGACGGGATTCTTCACGCCGCCGTATGTTGTGCTTTATCCGCCAGTTTCCGATCCTTCATCTAAGTGAGCCTGACTCGTCAATCATCGCCAGTCACTTGTGACTTATCATGGCACTATTCCGTTGACCCGCTCACCACGCGATAGGCCTTCTGGATGTTGGGGCCCACCGACGAGTCGTACATGCCGGGAGGAAACTGGGGGGCATACTTGTCCTTCAATTTGGCGGCCACGCTGGCTTCCGCCCCCTTCATGCTTTCCCCCCTGGCGTAGGCGTCCTCCGTGGGGGAGCCATTAAATCGATCAGGTAGGTTCGCCAGAGCTGGAACTGCGCCTTGCCGCGCATCACGCCGCCGTGGCCACCCACCGTATAGTCGAAGTTGAGCTGCTCTGCTGCTTCCAGCGTTTTGATCCAATCGTACGGGGAACCGTCACCCATGTAAGGTACCGAGCCCTGCAATGCGTCACCGGAAGCAACGAATTTTTCTTTGGGGAGGTAGACCCAAATGTCCCCGTCCGTGTGTGCTTTACCCAGCCAGAGAATATGAACGTTGCGCGAAGGGCGGTGGATGATGAGGCTGCGGTCAAAGGTGATGGTGGGGAGCGTCACCTGCATCGTTTTGAGTTCGGCAAGGTATGCCTCGTCCTGCCTGAGATTTTCGCTAATTTGTGCTCTTTGTTCCGGGCCTGCGGCCTTGTCGAAATCGGATTTGAGCTTTTCGATCTCCTTGGGTACTTCCATAAGCTGGTTTTTGACGCGCGGGATGCCGCGGTGCTCAATCCCTTCCCGCCTGGCTTCGGAGGAGATAATCTCGACTCCTGCGGGCCAGGCGCTGAGATAGGCCGCGTTGCCCTGGTAGTGATCCCAGTGGAAGCGCGTGTCTACGACGAATCGTACCGGCTTGTTGCTGATCGTCTTGATTTGCTCGATCAGGGCGCGCGCCGCCGACGGCTTGGAGTGGGTGTCGACGACGAGCAGTCCGTCGTCGAGTTCGATGATTGAGGCGTTGCAGTTGACCTTGTACTGCGGACGGGCAATCGCCGCCCAGACGCTGGGAACGACCGGCTGCACGTCAAAGAGCTGATCTGCTGCCGCTAGATTGGGGACGGCCAGCACGAAAGCCAAACTCAGCCACCGCAAGGACTGCATGGGAATTCCTCCTTAAGGTTCAGCGAATATTCGCCCTGATTCGCGCGCCATTCTAGCAAAGCTTTTGGCATTTCAAAATCTTTCCGGGTCCTGCTGGCTACTTACGAACCCTTTCACCGGCAAGCCCCTGAACGGCATGGCGAAAACCTGACCTGATGCAACCCCCAGAAGGCAGGAGTTTCCATGACCGCCCACTTTATGATATACGGACTTCTCGATTCCGATGCAATGGACGGGGGGCAATCGCCATGCGCAGAATGAGTCTTGTCACGACCATCGCCCTTTTTGTTGCTTTAGCCCCGGTTTTTGTGGCGCGTACGCCCGGCGATGCGAAGCCGCAGGGGAAAAGGCTCCATACCGGTCGACCGAGGAGTTGAATGAAAAGTATTTTGCCAAACTCCTGGCGCGCGCCGCCGCGGGTTCGAAGATCACGTTGCTGGGCCGCGGTAAACCTATGGAATGGCGCGAGACGTATGACGGGATCTCGATTAGAGTCTCTGCGGACGGGCTTGGCCCTTACGCCAGCACCTTCAAAATGCAGACCCCGCAATCAAGAGGTGTGGCCGATCTGGCCACTCAGTGCGCAAGCCAGTGGAGAAAGTTCTCAACTGGGCTTTCGGCATCGCGGAGGATCTTGGCGAGGATGCCCCGGCCGAGATCTTCCCCGCGATGGTCTGGCACGGTGGCGGGCCGCCCGTCAGGGTGGCGGAAGAACCTGTGGCTCCCCCTCTGGCGAACCTGGACAAAACCCAGCGACTCCAGGTAGCCAATAATCACCCGAGCGCGGACGGCATGTCGGCGGCTCCAGCGCTGACCTCGACCTGCTGGAGGGCCACGAACTTCATGCGGGGAGCTTTCTGTTCAGCGAGGCAGAGCGCGATGACCTCACGGATACGCGGCGTGAGTTCTTCGAGCGTGCGAGCCTGGGTGTAACAACTATGCAGAGCTGGGACGCTAGCAATGTAATAGCCGTCTTCGTCCTGCTCGATAGGGACTGTGAACTGCCGCAGTCGTGTCTTGCCATGTGGTCCCTTCATGGGCCGAATTATGGCACCGAAGCACCGTGCGGTTGACGGACTTCCGGTCGCGCACCAACGCTTACTGAGGTTCCATCGTCCTCCCTAGTACTCACATTTGAATTCTTAGTCATGCTATATTTCGGCGGGCAGAACAGCCCGGCAAAATCGCATGAAATTCTCGAAGAAAATCATCTGGTTCCTGGTGGCGATCTTAGGAGCGTTGGCGCTTGGCATGATTGCCACGGCGCGCGGGGAACCTCTGAACGCCGTATGGCTGGTGGCGGCGGCAGGCTGCATTTACGCGCTAGGCTACCGCTTTTACAGCCGTTTTGTGGCCTACCGCGTCCTGGGAATCGATAACCGCCGCGCCACCCCCTCCGAGCGGTTCGACGACGGCCGCGATTTTGTGCCCACCAATAAGTGGGTCGTCTTCGGCCACCATTTTGCGGCGATTGCCGGGCCCGGGCCGCTCGTGGGCCCGATTCTCGCCGCGCAATTCGGCTACCTCCCGGGAACCCTGTGGATCGTGATCGGCGGAGTTTTGGGCGGCGCGATCCAGGATTTTGTGACCCTCTTCTTTTCCATCCGCCGCAACGGCAAGTCGCTCGGCCAGATGGCGAAGGACGAACTCAGCTCGCTGGGTGGATTTACGGCGCTGTTCGCCGTGCTCTTTATCATGATCATCCTCATCGCGGTGATCGCACTGGTGGTCGTCAACGCCCTGAAGGACAGCCCTTGGGGCGTCTTCACGATTGCCATGACCATTCCCATCGCCTTTCTAATGGGGATCTATCTCCGCTTCCTTCGTCCCGGTCGGGTGCTGGAAGCTTCTCTGATCGGGTTCGTCCTGGTTTTCGCCGCGGTGGTGGCAGGCCGCTACGTGGCGGAGTCGGGGATCGCTTCCTATTTCACCTACGGAGGGCCTACGCTGGCGTGGATGATTATCGCTTACGGATTCGCGGCTTCGGTCCTGCCCGTCTGGCTGCTGCTGGCGCCGCGCGACTACCTGAGCACGTTCGTGAAGCTGGGCGTGGTGATGGCGCTGGCGCTGGGCATCCTGCTCGTGCAGCCGGCGATGCTGCTTCCCCCGCTCACGCGCTTTGTGGATGGCACCGGGCCGATTTTTGCAGGAAAGATATTTCCTTTCTGCTTCATAACCATCGCGTGCGGCGCTGTTTCCGGCTTTCATTCGCTGATTGCGTCTGGCACGACGCCCAAGCTCATCATGCAGGAGGGCCACGCGCGCATGGTGGGTTACGGCAGCATGCTGCTGGAATCATTTGTCGCCATCATGGCCATGGTTGCAGCGACGGTGCTGGAACCCGGCGTCTACTTCGCCATCAACAGTCCGGCGGGGATTGTGGGAACACTCCCTGCGCAGGCCGTCCATACCATCTCTTCGTGGGGATTCCCGGTTACGGAGCTCGCGATGCAGGATATCGCGCAGAAGGTCGGCGAGGTGACGTTGTTTAACCGCACGGGCGGCGCACCCTCGCTCGCCGTCGGCATGGCGCATATTTTCTCGAGCGTGCTCGGCGGGTCGGGCCTAATGGCCATCTGGTATCACTTCGCCATCATGTTTGAAGCGCTGTTCATTCTGACCGTCCTTGATGCCGGGACGCGCGTCGGGCGGTTCATGCTGCAGGACCTGCTGGGCCACTTCTGGAAGCCGCTGGGGCGGACAAGCTGGTATCCGAGCGTGGTCATGACCAGCGCGGTCATCGTCGCGGCGTGGGGCTACTTTCTCTACCAGGGCGTGGTCGACCCGCTGGGGGGGATTAATAGCCTGTGGCCCCTTTTCGGGATATCGAATCAGCTCCTGGCCACCATCGCGCTTTGCGTGGCGACGACGATCCTGATCAAGATGAAGAAACTGCGTTACGTCTGGGTGACGCTCGTGCCGCTGGTGTGGTTGGTGGTCGTGACCATGACGGCGAGCTACCAGAAGATTTTTCATCCCCACCCCCGCATCGGCTTTTTGGCGCACGCGCGCATGCTCGCAGATCAGATCGCCGCGGGCTTAGTGGAACCTTCGAATCTCGCCGTGACCGAGAGGCTGATCTTCAACGACCGGCTGGATGCGGTCGTCACGGCCCTGTTTGCCGGCCTGGCGATCCTGATTCTGGTTGAGTCGGCGCGACACTGGTGGGCCTATGCGCTCGGCGGAAAGGAACCGGTGCTCCAGGAAGCAACGATGCAGGTCTCGAAATACGCGCCGGCAGAGTCGCCGCAATGATCCGGGGCGTACCAGGCAGTCCGGCTGAGACGTGCGACGACCTTTGGGACGGATGTCTGTGATATGACAATGGCAAGCGGGATGTTGTGGAGAATCTGGGACATCGCCCGTGAAGTGCTGGGCGATAACGTCTATGAGCGCTATGCGCAGAGCGCCCGCCGGCGGGGCGAAAATCCACTCCCGCCCAAGGAGTTCTACCTCGCCCAGCTTCAGCAAAAGTATTCCCGGCCATCGCGCTGCTGTTGAGACGCCGCGTAGTGTGGCTCCGGAGACACACCGAATTCGCCCCTTGTCTCAACAATTTCCTCAAACTCCACCCCCAATCCGCCGATAAACCTTGCGGGGTAACTTGAAAATGAATTGGCCGGTATATCCGGACAGTGAGGAAGAATGACGAGCGAAGCTGCCATCCGTGCTGGAGAAGCAATCGGCGAGAGAGGCCTTGAGGGATGTTCCAGACTCCTCCACCTGCGGACCTGCCGTGAAAAAATGTTCATGGTCATGGCGAGCCACGCTGACCTGAAAGGGGTTGGCGTCGAAACCCCTTGCTTCGCGGTAGCGGGTCTTCTCGCCAGCCAATATGAGTGGGAGGAGTATGTTGCCAGATACAGTACAATGATTTCTCTGGGTGTGGGCCCTGGCCCTTTTCCGAAAATCGTGCGGTCAGCGGGCATCGTGGGAATTGCGGCGGTCGCCGGTGCTTCGACCCCGAATTCCGAGCCTGCCTCCTGGAAGCCTTCAATCCTGACGGCAAAGAAGATAGACCCGCGCCTGATCTGCTTTGAGCACTGTGTACTCGAGGCAAGCCGACGCATGCGTCCCGCCCCGGCGGGTGAATCCGTCTGTTTCGTCATGGACTGGCGAGAGCCGCTGGCCTCCTCGGCCCTCTGGCATCTGGAAGACATGATGAACTTCTCTCCTCCCGCCGTACGCGAACGCCTCGGCGCGCTCGGGTTCGAACAGGGCGAGGCCTTCCTGCCTCTTCGGGCCGCCCAATGGCTTGCCAAGCGTTGCGCTGAAACGATCCCTGCCCAAAGCCGCCACGCCGGTTCACAGGATTTTCCAGAGCTTGATTGGACTTTTCTCGACGAGCCATCTTTATCACGTTCACGCGTACCCTTGGAAATGTCCTGAGCCTTGCTGTCGAACCTGGGTTTCATTCCTCCGTTGCGCCCGCCCACCCCCCGGAACTTGGTCTCCGGATTCAGCCCGCGGGCGGACGATATGTTCCAGCTCCAGCCTCGGCCCTCCTCTCTGATCTCGAACCCCCATCCGCCGCGCGGACTTCTGAGCCGCGGAGCGTTGGAGGGCCGCGCCATGTCGGCAGAAATGTATTACATTATTAGATAATTCTTCTCAAGGGTCTGTCCCTGCTGCAACCGTAGTGCAATGTGGAGTGTAACTGAGCCACTAATAGGCATAGTTAACTGAACGTTTACTTGACTTGGATTGATGATAACTGCGAGAGTTAAAGGGCGAACCCATGGGAGGAAAATTCCAAAGAGTTATTGCGAAACCAGAGGAATTGATGTCAGGACGACCGAATGCAGAGAGGACGATGCCTCTCATGGGCCTGTACTTTGGGCGCCGGAAGTGCTATGCACGTTCGTACCTACTGAGAATGCTATTGCATTCTCAGGCGGCCAGGACCCCATGGCTGACTTGACATTTTCCCAATTCCTCTCGGCTCACCGTCAGCGGCTGGAAGAGCTGTATGTAACTTCCGGGGCGATTTCGTGGTCTGTTCCCCTTGAGGACTTCGCACGCGCCGTGTGGGAAGGCGTCAGCGTGCTCGCATCGCGCGAATCTGCCCAAATCCCGAAGCTACTCGAAAAGATCAAATCGGAAGAGTTGGCACTGGTCCTGGGCTGCGTGGCAGGAAACGAGCGTGCCTGGGAGGCCTTCAGCTTCGGTTACCGTAACGCGGTGTATGAAGCGGCCTGTGCGTTCACCTCGGACCTGACGATGGCTCGGGAACTGACCGATACGCTGACTTCCGAGTTGTACGGCTTCGAAACGAAGGATGGCCAGAGGCGCTCCAAGCTAAATTATTATCACGGGCGCGCCAGCCTAAAAACATGGCTCCGAGCTGTGGTATATCAGAAGTTTGTGGACGAGTACCGTCACATGGTCCGCCACGAGCCTCTGCCCGACGACTTACAGCAAGTTGCCCAGGACAAGGCGGTATCAGGCTCCGATGAAGAAAAGTACGCAAAGTTGCTGGGCGAAGCGGTCAGCGTGACTCTGCGCGAACTGGCCCCGGAGGAGAGATTGATTTTGAGTTACTACTACGTCCAGCTGTTGACTCTCAAACAGATTGGGCGGATTACCGGACAGCACGAGGCCACG
>JACQNR010000339.1 GCA_016202975.1 Acidobacteriota bacterium | reverse complement strand
CTCCAGGATCTGCCCATTGCAGGATGAGTTTCACTTTGCCATTGGGGTCAGCGGCTTCCAGGAGCGAAGGCTACCCACTTTGCCATTACCTCTCACCAACGGCGATCTCCTTCGACCGGGTGTGGCGCACGCGAACCACAAAATCGCCACCCCCCAAAGGTTGCAAAGTGTAGCCTTCCTCTTTGAGGTTATTGCCCTCGACCTAGGGCGCTTTGGCACCGCCTCTCCTGCCTTACCCAGCTGCTCTTTTGCCCGAGAGGCCCGCAAACCCTACCCCCGCACACTCGTATTGTGAAATCCAGGCTGGGACCACCAGAGCTTTCGAAAAGCAGTCTATTCTCTCGAAAGCTGCAATCACGGTAACGATCCGAAACCCTATGACGATGCTGGGGCTCGTGTTATGTATCCGCTTCCTACTCCCGGATCAGGTAGTAGATCGTCGAAGGGTTCGGGCTTGGCTGCCGGCCGATCTCGAAGACAAGGGAGCCCTTTTCGTAGCGAGCCCCCAACCGGGTCACGGCTTCGCCCTTATCGCTGATAACCCATACCTTCAGGTTTGGCCGCGTCGTTTGGAGGGCGACGCGGGCCTCGATAGGCTCAATGAGGGTTGGGGGGCGGCCGAAACTCGTTTGTCGCGTGCGCGCCTCATCGTGACGAACCTCTTCGTACCGCGCCTCGGTATTGTCGGAGCGGCCGACCGCCGTCAAGAGAAGACTCGGCGATTCGCTTATTGGTGCGTCCGTCAGCGAACTGAGCGCGATCGTCGCAAAGTCGGTCTTGGCCTGAATCACCAGCCCGTCGAGAGTCACGCTTCCCGCCTCTCCGACGAAGCCGTATGCCACCTTCGTTCGCGGGGTGTCGATGGTGCCCAGGCGTCGTGCCCAACTCCGGTAGAGCTCCCCCGTGTCCGAGCGCACCTCGCCAGCTTCGGCGGGCACTTGACTGTCCCCTGGCGCGATCTCCTCCGCGGCGTTTGCTGGGACAGCCGAAAAAGTGATTCCCACGCGGTGCTTTTCGGGTAGGACGCTGAGTGCCGGGATGTCACCCAAACTCTTGAGTAACCAATCGTCACCCGCCGGGATCCGCACGGCGATGCGGCGCAGAGCTGGCCGGACATCCCCCCGGCGGAACAGCAGGGCAGCTTGGTAGAAGAGCCCGAACTTGGCCGGGTCGTTGAAAGAGTCAAAATGGTTGCGGTAGGTAACGCCGTTGATCGTCGAGCCGCCGCCCCCGATGCGCTCCTCGGGCTTCCAGGTGCTGTAGCGATAAGTGTGGATAGCGAGGCCGCTCCAGCCCTGCAAGGCGGCGACTGCCGCGTAAGCGAGCGGGCTCTCGGCACGCCAAGGGTCCGGCCAGGCATGATCCCACTCCGAGACGAAGAATGGGCGGTCTACGAGGCGCATGAGCGAGAGTCCTGGAAACACGTTCTCTCTTGCGCCTACCATAGGGCGTATCGTCGTGCCCCTTTCGCTCTCCCACAGGGGGAAGTTCCAGTAGGCGTGCGAGTCGGAGAAATCCGCTGCCACCTGGGCCGCCGTCACCCCCAGGTTCACGGTCATGTTCGTGCCGTTAACGGGTATGCGCACGCCGAGTCTGCGTAGGTGAGCGATCATCTCGCGCGTGTAATCCTTCATGACCTCCAAGAAGAAGAGTGCCATGGGGGGGTCTGGGCGGGCGAAGCTGATGGGCTCCTGTCCGAGAGGCACGCCGTGCTTCGTCGCCCAGGCGCGGTAGAGCGCCTCGAGGCGTGTCCGATACGGCTCGAGCGTCGGAGGGAAAGAAAAGAGGTCGCACTCGTTGTTCAGCTCGCTGAGCGCAATCGCCGGATCGTCCTTATAGGCCAGGTGCGTGTACGGGTTCACGTGCGTCCAGAGATTGCCGTTGAACTCCTTCTGCAGCTCAATCATGCGTCTGTCGAAATAGAAGTAGGGCCGACCCGCCGACGGGAGCTCTGCCACTGCGTCGACGCCGTCACCCGGTAGGAACTGCCGGTACGTGTTGAGGTCCAGGTAGACGTAAACGCCTTCCCTCTTGAGGCAGTGGATCAAATAGTCAAGGCGTTCGAGGCTCTCGGGATCGAGCCTGCGTGTGTCGTGCTGTGGTTTCGCCCGGTTGGAGGAGAATAGGTTCGGCGTCGCCCACTCGGCGTCCATTTGATGGAAGCGCACGATATTGACGCCGAACTTGGCGAGACGGCGGGCAACCATCTCGCTGTAAGCGTGCGGAGGGAAGCAGGCGCCACTGTTGAAGCAGGTACCCCAGAAGCGGCCCTCCGTCCCGTCCTGAAAGACGAGCCGATCGCCCTTGACCGTGAGGAAGCCGTGTTTGCCAGCCGGCTTTTCCTTACTATAGAGGAACGAGAGGTCGAGTGGAACGCTCTCCTCCCAGGAGAGCGTGAAGGGCGTATAGGCGCTGGGGACGTTCTGCGACTGACCCCCACCACCTCCTCGCCAAGCCACGGTGAAAGTTGCGAAGACGGTCGCAAGTCCCAGATACCAAGCAGCCGTTCGTCGGCGGTATATCTGCATCTTCCGTCACTCCTTTGTTGAGCGCTTCTGTGGAACTAGAATTTCGTTTCTAAGGTCAGGCTGGGGTTCATGTGCCAAACGACAGGACCAGCTTCCCTCCTTTATGAGACTTTCTCTCTCTTCAGGTGGCACAAAAAGAGCCGCTCAGGTCATTCCTGATCTGCCCGAGTTTTTGTACCACCGGAAGTGAGAGAGTTTATTCCCGAGCTCCCGCAATCGTCAATTTGAATCATAAGTCATCCATTTTCAAGACAGACACG
This sequence comes from Acidobacteriota bacterium, assembly GCA_016202975.1. GTDB lineage: Bacteria > Acidobacteriota > Terriglobia > UBA7540 > UBA7540 > JACQNR01. The sequence goes on along the minus strand of JACQNR010000339.1, from coordinate 1,965 downwards.
CTGAATGGTTCTAAGTGGAGAGTGTCACCGCGAAATTTGGCGGTCGCTTGGAGATTCCCGCTAGTGTTGACGTCGACTGACTCTACCTCCCGGACTCTTCCGACAGTACCTACAAAAATGTCGGTAGCGGTCGCACGCTTGTTGATCGCCAATATTTTTTTCCTTTCGCAGTGACAAAGCCTTGAATCGCCACGTCGGGGGGCATCGGGAGTAGGTCATCGTATTTTGTGGACACCACCCGATCGCCAGGACCGAAGTTTTCGCTGAGCAATTGCAATACCCGAAAGCGTGCGTTCGGCTGGCCTGTCTTCCAATCGATCAATGGAATGCTGTCATACAGATCAATCGCAATGGGATCGACGACACCTGGATTTTCTTTCGGATCGCCAAGAAACTGCGACTCCGCCATCACATCGATGCCTAACTTGGTCAACTCCATGTAGATGTGGGCAAACATGGCGCCGCTCAGGTTCCAGTATGCAGGCGGAATCGCATTCGCCGCAGACTGTTTGGTACGAGGAAGAAGAAATTCAGGCAAAATGATCCCGATTTCATCCAGACTTACCCGCGTTGAAGGCGACAGGCTTTGGCGGATGGACTCGATCAGAGCCACTGTGCTAAAGAAACCGTCCGCCTGATCAAAGAAACTGTACTGCCAGCTGTCGAGGCCCTGGGAAACGCTGGGGTACGCATAAAAGTGGTAGGCGACCATATCCGGCGGCGTACCGGGTCGATGATCTTTCGGGTTCAGGAAGTAGTGAAAAAAAGCAGGTTCCGGAATAGGCCCCGGATCAGTCCTGCTCAGCCGGCTCATGGGGCCCAACGCCATCCCGATAAATTTTGTCTTGGGGCTAACCTTATGAACGGCGGCGACAATGGCATCATAGAGCGTCACGTATTATTGAGGGGTCATATCGGGCAGGCCCTCAACTTCGTTCAATACCTCCCACCAGGGGAAATCATAGTGGTAGCCTGACCGATGGTATTGGCCGATTTCATCGGTAAATCCTCCTCGCGCGTACCAGCTAATCACGCGCGCGTAGTACTCGGCGATTTGCTGTCCAGTCGGATCGACTGGTTCCGTACCTTCACGGTAAAAGTACCAGGCCCACTGGTCGGGATCCGAAGGATACGGAACGGGATGCTCGGTCTTGAACTTCCAAGCCGGGGTCGTATTGAAATTAATTACCAGCTCGTGCCCTTTTGTCGCTTCCAGAAAGGGAATCACGATGGAATCGATCTTGGAGAAATCCCACGAGGTTTTATCTTTGGTTGGGGGATCCAATTCAGCCACTACCAGACGCGGCCACACATACGTAGCGTGATAACGCACAAAGCGGGCCCCGAGCTCTCGAATGTTCGCGAATGCCGTCTCGTGAATAGGAGAGCCTTGGCGGAGTAACGGATTAACCTCCACCATCATGGTCGGAATTGATTTTGAAACTGCAACTGTCTTAGACCAGTCCACGGATACGTTGATCGGCGGACTTGCTTGTGCGGGAAGGGAAATAACTAAAACACAAACTAGAGCAACGGCGATGGCGGAAAAACGCGCTAGCAAACACTGGTGTGTGTTCCCGATTCTATATCTGTTCATCTGACTCTATCCCTCCTGTCATGTTCGATTGAAAGATCAGTGCGACGGCTGTTTTTGATGTCCCTGAAAAGTCCCAGCGCGTGATCTTATTTCCAGACGCCTCTAGTGTAATGTAACATAAATACGTTGCATAAGTGGGGCGAACCTGATATGCTCTCCCCATGCCTACAGGACGCCCCAAGAAAGCGTTGGTTTTGAGTTGCGAGGAGCGGGAGAAATTGCAGCAGTGGGCGCGACGCCCCAAGACAGCTCAGCGCTTGGCCTGGCGCGCCCGGATCGTGCTGGGCTGTGCCGAAGGCCTTTCCAACCAGGCCGTGGCCCGGCAGGTGCGGGTGTGCGGGGCCACGGTGGGCAAGTGGCGGGAGCGT
>JACQNR010000022.1 GCA_016202975.1 Acidobacteriota bacterium | reverse complement strand
GAAAGATTTGACGATACGACGAAGTGCATCCTGTGCGGCGCGTGCACGACCTCCTGCCCGTCATTCTGGGCGAACGAGGATTACGTCGGCCCCGCCGCCATCGTCAATGCCCACCGCTTCATCTTCGACAGCCGCGACGAAGGTGGCGACGAGCGCCTGGCCGTCCTGGGCGCCGCCGACGGCGTCTGGCGCTGCCGCACCATCTTCAATTGCGTGGAAGCCTGCCCGCGCGACATCAACATCACCCGCGCCATCGGCGAGGTGAAAAAGGCGCTCCTCTACCGCAGGCTGTAGCGCCCGTCTGTGATGGGCGACGTCGCGGCTCTATAGAGCCGCGCGACAGAACCTGCAGGCGGCGGTCTTAAGCGGCCATGGGGCCGCGATCATCGCCTACAAACTTTCGTATCTCGACCATGGGGCGCGGCATGAACTGTGAGTCGGACATCTTGGCCGCCAAAACGGGCGGCTTTACCGTCTCAGGGAGTACAATCGCGCGCACAATCTCACCCCGGCAGGAAACCACGTTGCCGGACTCTTCGCCGATATCCACGGGCTCTCGGAAATTGATCTCCACTGGCGTCCCGATATCCATCGGTTGCTCCGCCTGGAACAGGACGCCCGAACGGCTGATGTCCTTAATCCCGCCGCCATGCCACACCTTCTCCCCCACGCGCCGATAGGCCAGGTGCACCTGAATACGCAGCCGGGGCTCGCGGCGGCGCTTGGCCAGAGCTTTCCAGAATGTCTTGAGGGAGGTTTGCATATGCCACCTCCGGGAGGAATCTGAGGGACGCAACCAGATCCCCCGAACGGCGACGCGCGCTCCGCAGTCGGCGCGCCCGCTCGAAGAATCCCCACATCATTTTACCACCGGCGAGGCAACGCCTTGCCCCCACGATTCATGTTCCTGCGTTGCGCGGGAGCGGCGACTACCCTCGGCGCTGCCGCACCAGCTTCAATTGCGCCGAAACCTGTCCCCGCTACATCAACTTCACCCGCACCATCGGCGAGGTCAATGAGGCGCTGCTCTTCCGCAGATTCTAACCCCTTGTTCCCTCCTGGAATGAGGCCTAATCATCTATTGACCCTCCGGCGGTGGCCTGGTACCATTGGTACATGACGCCGCTCAGAATCAAACGAGTCCGAAAGCAGCTGGGACTGAGCCAGGACGAATTTGCCCGCCGATTGGGCGTGGCGCGTGTCACCGTAACGCGCTGGGAGAATGGCAGCCGAAAGCCTGGTTCCATTGCGGCCCGCGCCATTCGGTCCACGCTCACTCCTCAAGAGACGCAGGGGTGGCACAGCGTCAGCCAGGCTGCGCTCAATGAAATATGGGACAATCCGGAAGATGCCATCTATGACAACTGGCAGGCGCGCTTCGGGGCTAAAGCGCGGTGATGTAATTCTCGTCCCCTTTCCCTTCGCGGAGCTGACGGCGACAAGGTCTCGCCCAGCCGTAGTCGTAAGCGGGGATCAGTACCATCGGACAGAAAGAAAGATCATCGTCGCGGCGATCACGAGCAACATCCAAGCACGCACGGGTCCGACGAACTTCCAACTTACAGAATGGAGAAAGTCGGGACTCCTCAAGCCCTCCGTGGTCACGTGCTGGCTTGCCACCCTCTCTCCCGCGCTTGTCCTCGTGCGGATCGGAGCGCTATCCGGCCCCGACCTGCAGACCGTGGCATCCAAGATCCGCCTTGCGTTGGGCGTTTAGGCTCCGATCTCGGCTTCGATGCGGTCGAGGATGGGGACCCAGGCGGCGGGGTTTTGCGGGTCCTGGTGTTCGATGGCGAAGAACTGGTCGAACGGGAAGCAGATTTCGCGGGCTTGCTCGCCGGTGATGCCTCCTCCGGCGGGGCGAAGATAAATCATCATTCCCCACAACTTTTCACCAAGGCTCTGCTTGAGCAAAAGCATGTCGAAAGCGCGCGCCTTGATGGGCTCAATCTCGCTCGCTGCCCATTTCAGGTCGATGGCCAGAAGCTTCCCGCGCAGCAAAGTCACGAGCATATCCGCGGTGTGGGTGAGCGTTCGCCCCTGGGGGAGCGTGCAGGTCAGAAGAACTTGCGCGGCGCACGATCCTCCACCCAGAGATCTGTGGATCGCAAAGCTGGCGGTCTTCCCCTCCCCGCGCAGAGTTCCCGGCTCGCCCACGCGCGCGAAGAGAGCGGCAATGAGAAATTCCTGAAGGGATTCTTCGTAGCGTTCAGGAGCCAAGCGAGTTCTCCAAAAAGTGCACATAAGGGCAAGCCGTGTGCCTGCCCTCGCTGGGCACCCACAAGAAATGCCCCTATTTCAGAGTCTTGTCAAGAAATGCCAGTGTGCGTTTCCAGGAATCCTCGGCGGCGGTCTGGTGATAGCCGAGCTTGTTATTGGCATTGTGGAACGCGTGGCCCGCGCCGGGATAGATCTTGATGTCGACGGATTTCGAAGCCGCTTTCATCGCCTTTTCAAAAGCCTGAACGGCTTCGGGCTTGATGCCGCGGTCTTCGGCGCCGAAGTTGCCGAGCACGGGCGCTTGAATCTTTTGGATGTCTTCCCGGCTGGTAGGCATGGCCCCATAGTTAACTACGCAGGCGGCGAGCTTGGGTTCGTTCACGGCCAGTTGCAGTGAGTAACCTCCGCCCATGCACCACCCGACCGAGCCGATCTTGTCCTTGCGCACATCGGCGCGCGCCGCGAGGAACGCGAACGCGGCTTTCAGGTCGCGCACACCGCGGTCTTGGGGCAGGCCGCGCATCAGTTCATGCGCCATAGAGGGGTCGCCCGTCACGCTGCCGTGGTAGAGGTCCGGCGCGAGGGCGACGAAGCCCTGCTCCGCGAACTTGCGCGCTTCGCCCTTGACCTGGTCGTTCAGCCCCCACCATTCGTGAATCAGGATGAGCGCGGGACTGGGGCCCGCCGCATCGGGCCGGACGAGATAGGCCTGGAATTGTTCTCCGCCGCTTTGGATGGTGACGGTTTCATCGTGGACGGGCTTCGCAATGGCGAGAGCCGGCAACGCAAGGATGGCAAGCACGAAAACAACTCGGCGCATTTGAACCTCCATGGAAAGCCCGGTAAGAATCTCATTATACCCTGCTTGGACGCAGGCAGCTTTCACCGGCTGGTGTATAATAAAAATTCGCACGGCAGGTGGAATCAACCTTCCTTCGTGGCAGGCAAATGAGATAGTTCTGGCATCAAAGACCTAAGGATGAAACTTTCCCGACGACACTTCCTGGGCGCTACGGGCATAGTGCTCTCTTCCCCTCTGATGGACGCGCTCATAACCCCGCTTTCCCGGTGGGCGTCGCCGCTCTGCCTCAAAGCCGCGCAAGCGCCCGCCGCTGAAAACGCTTCGCAAGTCACGTTTGTGGATATCGCCGAACAAGCGGGACTGACAGTCCCCAACGTCTGGGGCGGCCTCAAATCGAAGAAATACATCGTTGAATCCAAGGGCAGCGGCCTCGCGTTCTTTGACTACGATCAGGACGGCTGGCTCGATATCTATCTCACCAACGGCGTGAGGTTTGAAGAAACCTATAAGGCCGGCGAAGCCCCCATTTGCCACCTCTACAAGAACAATCGCAACGGCACCTTCACGGACGTCACGGAGAAATCGGGCCTCGCGCGCACCGGCTGGCAGACGGGCGTGTGCGTGGGTGATTACGATAACGACGGATGGGACGACCTCTTCTGCTGCTACTGGGGCCACAATGTGCTCTGGAAGAACAACGGAAACGGCACATTCACCGACGTCACCAAGCAGGCCGGCCTATACGAAGAGCGGGTTCGATGGGGATCGGGCTGCACCTGGATCGATTACGACCGCGACGGAAACCTGGACCTCTTCGTCTGCAACTACATCGAACTCGACATCAAGAAAGTTCCCACGCCCGGCCAGACGGGTTACTGCCAGTGGAAAGGCATCCCGGTCGTCTGCGGCCCGCGCGGCCTGCCCGGCGCGATGAACATTCTCTACCACAACAACGGCGACGGAACGTTTACGGACGTTTCGGAGCCCTCGGGTATTCTCAAACCTGGCCCGCGATATTCCATTACCGCCGTCTCCTACGATTTTGACAACGATAATTGGCCGGACATCTGCGTGGCGGTGGACTCCGAGCCCAGCATCATGTTCAAGAACAAGCACGACGGCACGTTTGAGGATATCGCCGTGATGGCGGGCGTCGCTTACAACGAGGACGGCCAGGAACAGGCGGGCATGGGCCTGGGCGTCGCCGATTACGATTTGGACGGCTGGCTTGACATCTTCAGGACACACTTTCAGGACGACACCTGCATCCTCTACCACAACAATCAGGATGGCACGTGGACAGATACTACGTTTATTTCCGGCATCGGCGTCAATACCAAGTATGTGAGCTGGGGTGCAGGTTTCATGGATTACGACAACGACGGCTGGCCCGACATCTTTTACGTCACCGGCCACGTCTATCCGGAGGTCGAGAGCTTCCCCCTCCTTGGCGTCTTCAGGTCATCGCGCATCGTCTATCGCAACCTGGGCAACGGAAAGTTCAAAGACATTTCGGCGAGCCTCGGCCCGGGCGTCACGGATAAATGGTCGAGCCGCGGTTCGGCCTATGGCGATTTCGATAACGACGGCGACATCGACGTCCTGGTTCTGAACATGAACGACCGGCCGTCGCTCATCCGCAACGACGGCGGCAACAAGAACAATTGGATCTCGATCAAACTGCTCGGGACCAAGTGCAATCGCACCGCGGTCGGCACTCGGGTGCGCGTGACCGTCGGCGATCGCACCCAGATGGACGAAGTCCACACCGGCTATAGCGTCATGTCGCAGAGCGACCTGCGTCTGCACTTCGGCCTCGGCCAGGCTCGGAAGATCGACGTGATCGAGGTGAAATGGCCAACCCTGGTCTTAGAGAAAAAGGACGGCAAGCCCACCGAAGTCCCCCAGATCGAACGCTTCACCAACATCGACGTGAATCAGATCCTCACCATCAAGGAAGGTTCCGGCATCATCAAGCGTGAAAAACCGGCGGCGTAAAGACAAGCCCTTGTCTTGACACCGCTCTGGCGCGACACCTAATATTCGCCGAGACACAAATGCACAAGTCAGGATGATTCGTCGTGGACGGCCTCTGGGCGGTGCTGGCCAGAAATCTTATTCTCGTGTGCGTAACCTCCGCGTGGTTGGCTACGTTCACGTGTGGCGAGAGATCCATCCTCGGAAAAGGCGCGGAACCGCCATGTTTGATGGCGCCCAATCACTTGAAACTGCCCCTTTCCCATGACGGGTTGGTGTGGCTGGAGGGGGAGGAACAAAGCGGGCCGTGCGAAGCCGTGCCCGACGGGAAGTGGATCCGGAAACCTTCTGGGAAGTCCGACCTCTTTATCCACGCCGCAGGCCCCTCCGGCAGCGGGCGCTATTGGACGCTGACGGTCGGTGTCGGAAGGAAAAACAGCTCGAAACCGGCTCGAGGAATTTGTCTTGCGACCAGCACCGTCGGCTGGCGGACGCTGCAACAATTCAAGATGTCCCCACTGGTCTGGCTCGACGACGTTGACGGCGACGGGAAAGCTGAAGTAATCCTATGGGACAGTTTTCCCATTCACAAAGATGCGTCCATGGCGGAATTCGGCATGACGGCCTGGGTGTATCGCCTCACTTCAGAGGGCTCACTCGTCCTCGACTGGAACTCGTCCCGAAAGCTGGCACGCGAGCTTGCCGCAGCCTATCGATTACCGCTTTCGAGCCCTACTCAACAATTGGCCCCCCTCCGAGGTGAGGCTGCGGCGGCTCTTATGATGTTTGCCGAGGCACGCTGCGCCGTCGCGGGGCAGGAGAGTCGTTGACATTCAGAACGAGCACAGCCACTTGATTAGGGAGTGAAATCGCGCTATCTTTGCCCCCGCATATTGAACCTTTACACTTGTTGAGTCACATATTCAGCTCATCACGGGAGGCGGCAGCTTATGTCAAGCTCTCAAATTCGTGCGCGTGAATTCCGGAAGGCCTTATTTCTGATGGTGCTGGTTGCATTGGCAGCCTCGGTCGCCTTGGGGCAATTCGGCGACCTAAAGAAAAAGATTTCTAAGGCCACTAACTCCACTCCGCCGACCGCCAAGACTCCACAGGGCCCGACGCCTGTCGTTACGTCCATCACCCCAGCCTCCGTCCCGCCCGGATGGGAAGGACAGGTTGCGCTCACGGGGACCAACTTCGCGAAGAACATGAAGCTCCGTCTCGATTGCAACTACCAATCCTTGAAAATAAAGACCTTCACGGTGGAAAGCACCGAGCGAGCCGTGCTCGACGTCAAAGTTCCGCCCGAGATGGAAGAGTCCAAATGCGTGATGGTGCTGGAAGTTCCTCCCGCGCCGGTTTCGGAAACGGCGCCAACAGCGCAAGGGACTCCGCAAATCGTGCAGGTTACCGGCCCCAGCCTTTCCATTTCGGAATCGTCCGGATTGGCAAAGGCCCTTAAGGCCTGTTTCCTCGTGGAAGGCGATATTCCGGCCATGCAGCTGATGCAAAACTTAGCCCAGGCGATGCAAAGCATGGGCAACGACGAGTGCAAGCTCATGGTCTCAGCCGACAGCATCAAGTACTCCAATAAGGGCAAGGTGGTCCTCGATACACCCGCTTCAGCCGTGAAGGTGGTTGAACCGGTCCTGGTTTTCGGAAATCCTTCGGGAATGTTTCGGATCGGTCTCTCGAGCGGCAAGTTCTACAATTTCTTCAGTTCCGAAAGCCAGGGCAGCGACAATCCTGTCTGGGATCAGATCAAGGCCAAACTGAAGATGTGACGCCTTTGTAGAACCCACCCATGAACTTCTCGCGCGCCAGCGCGCCCGGCCGGACAGCCATCAGGCTGCTCGAGCTGGGTCTTTTGTTGGCCACCCCGCTCGTCATTTATCGCGGTTTTTCCGAACAGTTCACCGCCATCAAGCTGGTCGCCACAGAAGGAATCGCGACTGCGGCGGCGGCAATTCTGGCCGTTTGCCTGATCTGGGGAATCGCCCGCTGGCCTAAGAGTCTTAGGCTCGGCGCGCCGCTGGGCCTGCTCGCCCTGAGCGTACTGATATCCTGCCTGGCGAGCCCGCTTCCCACGTTCAGTTTCGTCGAGGTTCAGTATTTTCTCTGCGGGCCGATGTGGCTGGTATTCCTGGTGGCGGGGGGTGGCGGGGAATGCCGGGCGCGATGGCTCGCCGCTATGGTAACGCTCGCGGGCGCCGCGATGGCCGCTATTGCGCTCCTTCAATGGGCAGGCCACGACCCGCTGCTCTTCGGCGGTTACCACGTCGATTGGGGCAGAATGCGGAACGCCATGCGGCTTTATTCCACGCTGGGAAATCCGAATTTCGTCGCCGGATACTTGATCGGAGCGATCTTCCCTGCACTCGCCCTCGCCGCCGCTTCCAGAACGCTCGCGGGGAAGATCGCATGTGCTGCGTCCGCAGTCATCATCTTCGCCGCAATTATCGGCACGCGCTCCAGAGGCGCGTGGCTGGCGCTCGCCGCAGGTCTTGTTGTCGCCCGCTTCGTCGGGCGGAAAAAAGCTCAGCCCCCAAGCATGTCAGAACTCAGACCGGCCAGCGCGAACCTCGCGCCGGGGCTTTCCCCCACGGTTTTCCTGGCGCTTGTCGCGGTTGTCACAAGCCAGGCGCAAGCCGTGTTCGCTCACTTCGAAGGCCGAGCGTTCCTCTGGCGCGCCGGCTGGCCCATGTTCGCGGAGCATCCTCTGGTCGGCGGGGGCTGGGCAATGTTTCAGCTGCGTTTTCCGGAATTGCAGGCGCGGTACCTCGCCGAACATCCCGAGTTGATTCGCTTTTGGACACACACCAGCCGGCTGCACAACGACCCTCTGCAAATTCTCTACGAAGCAGGAGCCCTGGGACTAGTGGCTTTGGGGTGGCTGCTGTGGCGTTACGCGCGCGGAGTGCGTGAAGTGGCCTCGGCAGGCAACCTGCATTCGCGCCTCTGGCTTGGCGCAAGCGCGGGCGGCGTCACGGCGATTCTCGTCGATTCCCTTTTCAACTTTCAGTTGGCAATTCCGCCCACGCTGATCCTGTTCTTTACGCTCCTGGCTTTGCCCAGTCTGCTCATACCCCCTCCGGCGGACGCAGATTCACGCGTCGTTGTTGAAAATCCCTCCATCCGATATTTCTTTGTGAAAACTCCGGCAACACTCGTAGTGATTCTATCCGCGATGCTTCTCGCCAGGGGTATCTGGAGGCGTGCCGCAAGCGACCACGCTCTAGCGTTGGGAATGGAGCAGGAACGCCAAGGCGACTTCCTCCGAGCCGAGCGCCATTTCCGCAGTGGACTCGCGCGCTCCACGGAAGATGGCGGCCTTCACTACGGTCTGGCTCGGGTCTTGTTTTTTCAGGAGCGGCACGCGGAGGCGCTCGCGGAGGTGCTGCGCGCGGAGCGCAGCGTCGCCGACGCTCACCTGGAAGTTCTGCGGGCGCGCATACTCGATCGAATGGGCCTACCTTCCCCGGCGCTCGCCGCCTATCGGCACGCGCTGTGGCTCAATCCCCGCCTCAAGTCCGTGCCCGCCGACATCCAGCGCCTCACAGAGGGCGCGCCCGAGGTGGTTCAATAACTCCTGAGTCAATCGTTCTTCGCAACAATGTGAGTCCATCCCCCAGGATTTCGCGGACATGCTAGGATTTTTTCATGCGTATACGAACCAAGGTGATCCTGATCCAGATGGCAATCGTCGCCGGCCTGATCGTCTATTTCAAAGTCGCGCTCCCCAATATGGAGAAAGCCCGCCTCGCGGCGCGAGTCGCCGGCCGGGAAAAGGCGATCGGAAGTTTCTTTCAGTCCGTCACTGTGGAAGTGGGCAGTGAGGAAGCCGCACCCGGCGGTGGGGCAACTGCCGGACGCGCGCGGCGCCTGCGGGTCCTGCCCGACGTGAACGAGGTTCAGCGCCAGCTCGGAGCTCCCGACCAGAGCATGACCGACTTCGCCGGGGCGCTGCACTTGACCTGGATCGGCCAGGAGCGGAAGCTTCTGGCGTCCTTCAATAAAGGCCGCCTTTACGCGCTCACCATCTCCGACCTCGCCGGCGAACACGGCGTGCGAGTCTTCGAATCGAGCGCGCAGTGGCAGCGGTTCTGAAGAATCTTCTCTTTCGCCGCAGCCTTGAGCATATGATAGAATCCCCTCTGAAGTTCCCCTCGCGCACAATCAGGGAGGAGTTCGTTTGGCGCACACCTCAGGTTCCAAGTCGTTCCAGGTCTTGGAGACAAGGCCAGCCCGGCCAAAGACAAATCGCGAAAACAGCCCCGGCGGCGCGAAGGTCCTGCTGACGAGCATTTGCCGACCCATCGGCCCCGCGCATGGTGATGCGGCCAGCGTCGGTTACGAAGTTCTGCACGGGCAAATTACGCGGGCGCAGGGAATTTTCAGCCCGCGGTCCACCAACTACACCTTTGCCCTGGACTACATTGCGGCCAACATTGATGCGCCGGCCACGGTTCTCCATTACCCCTCCCACGCCGAGTTAGTTCGAGAACTCCGCAAGAGTCCGACGTTTGTCGGAATTTCGTTCAATCTGTCACTCTTCCAGCGGATGAAGGAAGCTGTCGCCCTGGTGCGAAAGCACGCGCCAAAAGCCAAAATCGTTCTGGGCGGATACGGGACGGTGCTCGATGACCGGACGCTGGCGCCCTACGGGGACCATATTTGCCGCGGAGAGGGCGTAAGCTTTTTCCGCGAGGTTCTGGGCGAGCCGCCACGGCCGATGCCGTACGTCCATCCCCTCGTGACGCACACCTTGCGAGTCTTGTCCGTCCCGCAGCAGCGAACGGGCATGATCTTCGCCGGGCTGGGGTGTCCTCATGGGTGCGACTTCTGTTGCACTTCACACTACTTCAAGCGTCACCACGTGCGTCTGCTTCCGACCGGCGACGACATTTATCGGGTCATTGAACGCTACACGGAGCTCGATCCGAAGATGAGCCTGGCGATCATCGACGAGGATTTTCTTGTCGCCCGCGACCGCGCCAGCCGCCTGCGGGAGCTGGTCCTGGCGGGAGGGAAAGCGCTTTCCATCTTTGTCTTCGCCACCGTGAAGGCGCTCAGCCGCATGACCCCACGCGAGTTGCTCGAGACGGGCATCGACGGGGTCTGGGTGGGCTACGAAGGAAAGCGCTCCGGCTTCGCCAAGCAGCTGGGCCGGCCGGTGGACGAGTTGATTCCCGACCTGCGCTCGCACGGCATCACCGTTCTCTCTTCGATGATCTTGGGATTCGACTATCAGACACCCGAAATCATCCGCGAAGAACTGGCGGACTTCCTGGCGCTGAAGCCAACGTACGCCCAGTTCTTGATCTACGGTCCGACTCCGGGAACACCCTTCTACGAGCGCGTTATGCAGGAAGGACGTCTGCACCGCGAGTTGACGGACGATCCCGAGAGTTATTACCGGAAGTGCGACGGTTTCTCCGCCATGGTGCGTCATCCCAACATGACCCCGCAGGAAATCGAGGAATTGCAGCGCGACTGTTTCGCGACGGACTTCCGCCTCAACGGCCCGTCGATTATCCGTTCGATCGAGACCTGGTTCCAGGGTTGGAAGCGGTATCACGACTCCGATTCCCCCTACCTTCGAGCTAAAGCGCAGCGCTGGGCGGACGAAATCCGGGGCGCGTACCCGGTTTTCCGCGTGGCGAAGCGTCAAGGCCCAACCCCCGAAATGGTGGTCCGCTTAGAGGCGGAAATCAAAGCGGCGCTCGGCCCGCCGAGCCTGGAACGGCGTTTCTTGTCGCTCATGGCGCCACTGGCCGCCAAGTGGACCAGCTTCACTTTGCGCTATGACCGCTTTCAGCACCCCAAGCTTCGCCGCTTCACGCTGCGCACCTCGGGGTGGGCCCTCCGGCCGGGCTACCTGGGATCGCTTCGCGTCGATGTCGAGCGTGCTCTTCGCAGCACCGTCGTCAAGCTGGAGGGGAGAATGGACAAGTCGAGCGCCAAGCGACTCGCCGCGGGCATCCGCAAAGCCCTGCGCGACAACGACGCCCAGGTTCAGCTCGTGGTGGCGGAAGGAACCCATGCCATGCAGGAACACCTATGCATCCTGGGCAAGACGCTTGCCCAATACCGACACCGCGTCTCCGTGGCCATTCCTTCCGCACCTGATTCGTGGTCGCAACTCGGCCATTGGCTGGATGTGTACAAGGCGGCGTAACTGCGGCCGGGACTAACAGCCAAGTAGCGTTGAACCTTTCTGCGAATCGGGCCCGCCAGTGAAAGAAGGCTTGATCGATTCTCTCCTCTGGCTTGCCCCCCGAGCGTAATATAAATCTAAATATTTCAATAAATTACAGCATAGGCGGAGGGCAGACGCGTGCGGCCGACCGGAATCTGTCCCGATGAAATCGGGAGGCCGGTACCCGGAATGCACACCTCAACGTGGGCGTCATACCACATCTTTTCACACACCGGGCCGCCTTCGCTTTCGGAGAGCCTGCCCCTGTGGTAGACTGGGTTTTCAGTCTTCCCGTACAAAGAAACTTCGCGTGACCATCCCGCCACGCCGGATGGGCACTCAGCAATCTAAGGAAACATACGCATGAAGCGTTACGGTGAGCATCGCTTCCCCGGCAAGCTCTTTATCGTCGAAGGAATTGACGGTTCAGGAAAATCGACACAGCTCATGCTGCTCCACCAGTGGTTGCAGGCGGAGGGCTACGGGACGGTTTTTAGCGAGTGGAACTCCTCGCCCCTGGTCAAGGAAACGACGCGGCGCGGCAAGAAGCGGCAGATGCTGACGCCGTCAACCTTCTCCCTGATTCATGCCACGGATTTCGCCGACCGCATGGAGCACCATATCATCCCACTGCTCAAGGCGGGCGCGGTAGTGCTCTGCGACCGTTATATCTACACGGCTTTTGCCCGCGACGTCGTGCGCGGAATGGATCCCAAGTGGGTTCGCGAGCTTTATAGTTTCGCCGTCCGGCCTACCACAGCATTTTATTTCCGTGTGCCGCTGGACGTGGCGATGAAGCGCATTCTGGAAGGGCGCGCGGGCCTGAAGTTTTACGAGGCGGGGATGGACCTGGGCCTGAGTGACGACGAAGAGGAAAGTTTCGCCCTCTTCCAGGGGCGTATCCTGGAAGAGTACGAGAAGATGGTTCCAGAATTCGAACTGGCCGTAATTGACGCCACGTTACCCATCGAGCAGCAGCAGGCGACGATGCGGCAGGCGGCGAGAGCCAAGCTGGCGCAGGCGAAGCGCTTGAGGGTGGCGCCATGAGAGAAACCTACGGAGTGGTTCTTCCGGAAATGAAACTGGAAGACCTGACCGGCAAACTCATCGTTATCGAAGGTACGGACGGGGTTGGCCGCAGTACGCAGATCAATCTGCTCAAGCCCTGGCTGGAGCAGCAGGGCCGCGCCGTGCTCGAGACAGGCGTGTCGCGTTCGTCGCTCGCTGGCAAGGGCATCAAGCAGGCTAAGGAGGGCCACACGCTTGGCCGCATTACGCAAAGCCTGTTCTATGCCACGGATTTCGCCGATCGCCTGGAAAACGAAATCGTCCCGGCGCTGCGCGCGGGGTTCGTGGTACTGACCGACCGCTACATTTTTTCCCTCATGGCCCGCGCCATGGTGCGCGGCATCGACCCCGCCTGGGTCCGTAGAGCTTACAGCTTCGCCCTCAAGCCGGACGCGGTCTTCTATTTGCGCATCGGCGTCGATGATCTGATCCCGCGCGTCGTCTTCAGCCGCGGCTTCGACTACTGGGAGTCGGGGATGGATCTGCACCCGAGCGAGGACATGTACGAAAGTTTCCGTAAGTATCAGGGCTCGCTGCTCAGTCAGTTCGAACTTCTGGCGGAAGAATTCGGTTTCGAGATCGTGGACGCTTCCGTCGGAGAACGCAAAGTGTTCGAGCGCTTGAAAACGGGAATCGCCCGAGTGCTTTCCGGCGAGCCCAAGGAACCACTCTTTTCTGTCCCCCAAGCGAGGAGCGAGGAATCCAAGGTCACCGCCACGCCCGAGCCGCCCAAAGCCGCAGTGGGAAAAGATTAGGAAATAAAGATTGGGCGAATGAAGGTTGGGTGGTTGAAGGTTGAAGAGTTAAAAACTTAGAGCGAATTGAGTCTGGTTTCCAATTTCAAGTCTCCATTTTCGAACTTCTATCTTGCAATTTCGATTTTTCCATTTTCCAGTTTCAAATTTCCAATTTCCAAGTTTCAACGTACATCCACAAATGGAGAGTCTGAAAGGCAAGTACTATGCCACCCATCCCGATGAGCCGGTAGTTTTGCATCGGTCGGAGATGGTTAATGCT
>JACQNR010000047.1 GCA_016202975.1 Acidobacteriota bacterium | reverse complement strand
TTCTAAGCCCGCTGCCCGCTGCCTTGGTCCCCCCCCACCAAGGCAGCCATCTCTCTCCTCCTCCTCTCACTCAAACACTTCAACCCCACAGGGGGGATACGATGTACCAAGGCTGTTCCAACCCGCGCAAGCGCTTGCTTTCTCAAGTCAATCCGGTTAAGATTGCTTATTCAAGACACCCTCAGGCGCGCGGCTGCCAAAACGCGTCTTACCGGTTTTCATTCCATTTTGGTATGGGGTTTGGCGGTGTCTGAGTTAGGCCGGAGCTTGATACCCCATCGAACCGTCCGGGTCAATCGGTCATGACAGAACTCCGCTGGAATCCTACTGCCCGCGAATGGGTCTCGACGGCATCCCACCGGCAGCATCGGCCGCAAATGCCGACGGATTGGTGCCCGTTCTGTCCGGGTTCGGGCCGCGTGCCTGAGCACTACGACGTCCACATTTACCCTAATGACTTCGCGGCGTTTTCAATTCCGCCTGTTGCTCCGGCCATCACGGGTGATGATTTTTACCGAGTGGAGCGCTCGAGAGGGAAGTGCGACGTTGTCCTTTACCATCCCGACCACTCGACGTCACTGTCCCAGCTTTCCGTAGATCACATCGCAAAACTGGTAAAGCTCTGGCGGCAGCGTTTCACCGAGCTGAAAGCGCTTCCGGGGATCCGGTATGTGCTGATTTTCGAGAACAAGGGCGCTGTGATCGGAGTCACGATGCCGCATCCGCATGGGCAGATTTATTCGTTCCCGTTCATCCCGCCAAGAATTAATAGGGAAATCGTGGCGGCCCGAGCACATCGACGCAAGCATCAACGGTGCGTGTTTTGTGACGTCTTGAAGAAGGAGCGCCGAGGCAGGCAGCGGATCATTGCGGAGAATGAATCGTTTACGGCCTTCATTCCTTTCTATGCCCGCTGGCCGTATGAAGTGCATATCTTCTCGCGCCGCCACCTGGGAACGCTGGAAGAGTTCCGCCCGGTGGAGGAGCGAGCGCTGGCGGAGATGCTGAAATGGGTTACGCTCAAGTACGACAACCTCTTTAACATGACTTTCCCCTTCATGATGGTGCTCCACCAGGCGCCGACACGGGGCCGGCATGACTATTTTCACTTTCACATCGAGTTCTACCCCCCGCATCGCAGCAAGGAAAAGCTGAAGTATGTGGCGAGCGTGGAGACGGGCGGTGGGAGTTTTCTGAACGATTCACTAGCGGAAGAAAAGGCCGCCGAACTTCGGAAAGTTCGGCCTCGCTGGCGGAGCGAATTTTCCAAGGCGTAACGCCCTATGGTCCGAATCGGAGAAATGGACAATCGCGATGATTGAGGAAACTTTCAAACGGATTTTTGGCGCGTCGCCGGAAGTCATGGTTCGCGCGCCGGGCCGGGTTAACCTGATCGGGGAGCACACCGACTATAATGACGGCTTCGTCTTGCCTGCCGCGATCGATCGATTCGTGGAATTTGCCGGTCGCCGCCGCGCTGATCGCACAATCCGCGTTCATTCCACGGATTTTCAGGATTGCGCTGAATTCAATCTCGATTCCATCAACAAGGATTCCGAGCACCGGTGGAGTAACTATCTGCGCGGTGTTTCGAAGTTTCTTGAGGCTGATGGCCATCGTTTGAGCGGCGCCGAAATTGTCTTCGGTGGAAACGTCCCGCGAGAGTCGGGACTGAGCTCATCGGCCGCCGTCGAGGTCGGCGCCACCGCCTTCTGGCAGCGCCTTGCGGGTCTCCAACTGGATGCCGTCTACGCGGCGAAACTCTCCCGGCGCGCCGAAAACGATTTTGTGGGCGTACCGTGCGGAATCATGGACCAGTTTATTTCCGCCCTCGGGAAAAAGGACCACGCCCTGTTTCTCGATTGCCGTGACTTGAGTTACCGCCACGTGCCGCTTCGTGACGATGTGAAGATTGTCGTGTGCAATTCCGGTGTCAAGCGCTCCCTGGCCCAGACGGAATACGAAGTCCGCCTGAAGCAATGCCGGGAGTCCGTGTCGAAGTTGCGCGAGAAGGGACTTTGGGCGAACTCGTTGCGCGATGTTACTTCTGCGGATCTCGATTCAGGGCGGGAAGTTCTTTCGGACATTCTGCTGCGACGCGCGCGCCACGTGGTGACAGAAAACGAGCGGACGCGTGAAGCCGTGAACGTTCTCGAGTCGGGCACGATTGAGCGTTTCGGGGAATTGATGAACGCTTCCCACGTTAGCCTGCGTGACGATTACGAGGTGAGCTGCAAGGAACTGGATACCCTCGTGGAGCTTGCTTGGAAGCAGCCGGGCATGCTGGGGGCGCGCATGACCGGCGCGGGCTTTGGAGGCTGCACGGTCAACCTGGTTCGAGCGAAAGCTGCGGAAGCTTTTGCACGCGCGGTCGCTGAGGGCTATCAAAAGGCTCTCGGACTCAAGGCGGACACCTACGTGTGTCAAGCCACCGACGGCGCATTTGTGACATAAGGATTTCGAGAAAGCATGGGCCGGGCGCACGAGTCGTTCGTGCTCGCAGCCACACTCCCACCCTCAAGTGCCATCCTACTTTAACGGGAAATCGCCGGAGAGGACCATCATGACGGCGCCAAAAATGGTCAGAAGGATCAGGAATAATATGATTGCCCGCGCGATGGGTCCCGACTCGGCTTCAATGACGGGGCACGGTCGGTAAGGTGTCCGCCGACGGGAAAGATACCAGGGGAAGAAAACCATCCAGAGGAGCACACACGCAAGTGCCCAGCCGCCAGGTTTGGGTATGCCTTTTGCCCGTGCGTCCCTGAAAACCCAAAGGGAAGAAGCCAAGACGAAGCCTCCCATCGTATAGGTGCTCCCTCTGAAGCCCAGCGTGGCCTGGGAGAGGGAAGCCATGAGGAAATATATTAGAAACACCACGAAGAATATTCCCCAGGAAAAGCGTGCGGGTACTACCGCCTGTGCTGGAAGACGGTCGGGCAGCTCGGAGAGCGTCACCTTTTCCTGCAAGTTGACCCGCGCGTAATCAACCGGGACCTTGCACGCCACGCATACGCGGCAAGATGCGGAGAGCATCTGGCCGCACTCGGGGCAGGGAAATGGTTCGGTGGGGATCGGTTTGGCGGTTTCGGCGGGTTCGCTATCTGATTTGATGGAATCCATTCTTCGAGTGGATCTAAGATCTATTCCTTATCGTTCCAGCCTGCATGCTCGCTCCAATCGAGAATCCTCCAGTGGATTTCTTCACGCCGCAACTGGTCCAGGGGGCGGATTCTCCCCTGGTTGCGATTGCCGCTCTGCGATTGGTAGAACCAACCCGCTTCCTGTGCGCGGGCGCGCGCCTCCGGCGTCACCAGCAGAATGTGCTTTTCGTAGTGGTAGGGAGCAGCCTTCTGCGGGCCAGGACCGTAAACCTGATCGACGCGGAGTTCAACTTTAGGGGAGATCGCTCCCTCGCGGAGCAATTCCTGCATGGCCTGGACCACAAACCAGTTATTCGTTCTGTGATCGACGTGCCGCTCGTCGGGATGACCCGTGTAGATGACATCGGGCTTGTACCGCGCAATAAAAGACTTTGCCGCATCCACCGCTGACCGGCGGGCGTACGGAAGGTTGGGCACTTCAAGGGCTTCGTACGGCGCATGATCGCTGGCCAATAAGACCGAAAGATAGGGTTGGTCAGGATCCGCGTGACGATACCAGATTTCCCCGGATCCGCCGTCCGGCAAGCCGAGGAAGTGAATGTTTTCGCGCGGGACGCCCAGATGGCCAACTCCGGCGCGCGCCTCCTCCATACGAAGCGCACCGAAATTCAATGCTTCTCCGGGACTGCACGAGTGTTCGTAATACCGATCGCAGGAACCCGCGTCACCGCTGGTGAAATAGACAAGATGAATCGGGATCTGGTTTTCCGCCGCGGCGCGGATGATTCCCGCGTGCGCACCTTCGTCATCCTCGTGCGCGCAGAAAATCAGAATCGAATTGGGCATCGGATTGGCGGCCAGCTCGAGCTCGCCTCCGGCGAGAACTTCGCCGGATTGGGCTACGACTTCAACCACGACGCGGTAGGCGCCTGGGCCATCGGAGGGCAGGACAAATTGGGCCTTCTGTTCGTTCGGCTTTCCATGCGGCGGAAAAGAATGACCCTCCGCGATGGTGGTTTTCCCGAACTCTGCGCTCCCCAAGGCGCGCAAGCTGGCCCGAATCGTCACTCCATTCCAGGGAGAGTCGGTGTCGTTCGCGACGGAGAACTTCACCATGGCGGCGTCGCCCGGAGCGAACATCGTATGCTGAGTGTCGACCCAGATCGAAGGTGAGTTCTGTTCCCTCCGCGAAAACTGCCGATACGATTCTGTGTCCACGGCCGAGAGCTTGGGATAAATGTACTGCAGGGGATAGGGCTGGCCATTACTTTCTCCCGCCGGGCGGATAAACGTCAGCGGGCTGAATGCGATGTCGTAAACGTTTTGCCGGGCGCTGTCCCACACCACGACAGCGTATTGCTGACCCGTCGCTTCGGTCACTTGCCGTGCCACGGCTGCTTTTTCAGACCGTACTTCAAGCGCCGATCCAGTCCGCAAGGTGAGGTCGTTTACCATCGGGAAGGCATCCACCTTGGTGTCTTTGGATGACCGGGCGATCCAGGGCCAATGACGCTCTGAAAACTCCACGCGCAAACCCTTAAGGACGCCGCCGGAAAGATTGCGAAGGACGGCCCGGCAAGAAACAGGGTCCCCCGGGGTGTAAAAGGTCTTTCCCAGTTCGACGCGCTCGATCCTGACGAGCTTTCGATGTACGGTAAAGGAGGTGGCGGGTGAGAGCGAAGCCACCTCTTTTCCCGATGCGGAGTCTTTGGCTTGGACGTCGATCAAATAACGACCCATCTTCGCGCTCATTGGAATTCTCCAAAGCGCATTATAGGAGTCGGCAGACCCGGATCCCGCCGGGAGAGGCGCGCCCTCGACGATCGCCTTGGATTCGCCGGCGTAGCGCAAAGCGGCTAGAAATTTGAGGTGAGAGAGATCCGCTTCCGGGCTGGAAGGAACGACCCGTATCCGGACCGTTGAGCCCGCGTTATACGAAATATTGTCGGTGACGACTTGGAAAAGCGGGCGGGCGGAAGTCAGGCCCTGGGGCAGAGCGAATGCGCCCATTAGCACGCAGAGGCGCACCGCCCGGCGAAAAATCCGGCGTGGGGACGGCTTCTCCCTGCAGAGCAATGCCATAGTGGGGCCTTCGACGATTATAGAGTTGTTGGCGGGATGCGTCCAGTGTGGCCCGCAAATCAGACATGGGGCTCGGCGCTGAAACTGATAGAACCTCAGACGCCATCCACCCTTAGTCGGATGAGGACGAGAAGAGCATACCAAATCCAGCATAGGGATTCGTGATGGCGACTCCGTCGTACGAGGTTTGTGGGATTGGTTCAGGAGCAGCGGGCGGCATTCTGTCCAAGGAACTCTCGGGAAGTGGGCCAAAGTCGCTCTGATCGAAGCGGGCCGGGAGATGAAGCCCGAGGATTTTCATTTTCATGCCTGGTCGTATGAGTATCCGTACAGGGGAACATCCCGGGAAGTGCGTCCGCCCCATTACCCCCGTGAAGTCACCGAGGCGATCAGGTACCGAATGACCGCATTTGTGAAGGTCATCGCCAACCCTAACAACACACAGTCCCAAAAAGTCTTGAAAAATAGGTACTGGCTGTGCCTGCCGCGGTGGGAAAAACCGGGCCATAGCTCAGCCCGCAAAAAAGAATTCCTGCTGCCGCAGTGGAAACATTGGGTGCCAATGCGACCAGAGCGAGACCGAGGGTGGCGGTTGCGGCGGCCACCAGAACAAGCTGCGGTCCGTGGATTTTCTTGACCACCTGGCATGCCGCCAGACGGCCAAGTATCATGGCAACCCAGAAGCTGGTGAGAGTGGCTTTGGAGGTTTGGGGTGACGCCGAGAACGTTCTTTCCAGATAGGTTCGCACCCAGCCCGCCGTCGAGATCTCGAGCGCCGAATAGAAGAACAAAACCCAGGCAAGAAGAATAACGGCGGGGTTGAGTGCCAGCCGGCGCACCTCCGGCCAATCGAAGCCACCGGCGACGTGGGCGGGGGGGAAAAGTCTGGAGTGATGCAACTGCGGCCACGCCGGTCCCCAGCGCGGAAATGGCCCAGAGCGGCGCGGGTAATCCCAGCCGCGCCGTCATCATGGCGACCACCGACGGTAAGAAGATCGCTCCAACACCAAAGAAAATACCTGTCAGGTTCAGCGCGGAAGAAGGAATCTCGGGATAGAGGTCCTGAATCAGCGTGTTAGCTGCGCTCATCGCGGGGCTACCGCCAAGCCCCAGGATGACCAGGAGGATTCCCAACACGGCGAAGTCCGGGGCGTGGGCCATTCCCACAAGGGCTCCCGCGCCAAAAAGGAATCCCGTCATAAGGACCGGTTTCTTCCCGAACCGGTCGATCAGCAGACCCGCGAGAAATACCACGGGAATCTGCGGAATATAGAGGAAGCTGAAGAGCGAGGCGCCGCGCACGAGGTCGAATCCCAGCCGCGCGGCCCATTCCTGAATGGCCGTCCCCAGGAATGAAGTCATGATTCCGAATGTAAACAGCCCAGCGCAGGCGGTTCCCATCAGGTAGGCAGTCCTGGATTGTTGCGGCACAAGATCTCCTCAACGAATCCTGCGACTCTTTTTGATGTGGGGCAGATATCCCCGGGGAAGGGAAGACCGATTATGAACGAAGTTGGTGGTGTCGTGGCGAAGGAGTTTCGTAATGTTGCCAATCTGGTTGGATGCGCTCGTCATGATGGGCTCGTCCATAAGCGACGGAGGGTGATTTTCCGAAGAGCGCAGGCCAAGCCTTGAGGAATATAGTCTGGAAATCTGGGAACCACCTTCCTATAATTGCATCAGTCTGAAATCCTTCGTCCAAGAGGAGGAGCCATGCAGATCAGATCTTGCTGGCTGTTGATGCTCTTCCTCACCTTCAGTTCTTGGGCCTCCGCAATGCAATCATCTAATCTGGTCGGAACATGGGTGGGGAAGGTGCAGGGTTATGACGTGGAAATGCGATTCGAACTCAACCCTGATGGCAGTGCCAATTTTGAGGGCGTTGCCGGGAGTTGGCACGCGCAGGGAAACCGGCTGATGCTGACTCAGGAAGGAGAGACCGTTGCGTACAATTACACGCTGCAAGGATCGAAGCTGACTCTTTCGGGAGGTGACCTGATGGCACCAATGGTGATGAACCGCGCGGGTAGCAGCGACGTCGCGCGCGGACCGATGCCTGCGATGCCACAACCAGAAGAGAGTTACGATCCGATGGCGCCTCCCGATGTGGACTCGCC
>JACQNR010000373.1 GCA_016202975.1 Acidobacteriota bacterium | reverse complement strand
CGTGGCGTCCCGCCGCCATTCTTTTCTGGGTAGGGGAGGGCTCTGCCCTCCTGGCCTGCACCGTAGGGGACAGGGCCCGCGGTAGCCCGGAGGGCTCCCCTACGTTACCACCCCTCTCCCCTGGAAAGGGGAGAGGGTGTCCCGCGGGCCGGCGCAAACCCCGGTCTCTGGGGTCTGCGATTTCTCGAAGGGACGCGTTTTGGCAGTTCTTGTCGGCTAGGGGCAATGATGTTCCCCGGAAGTCGTTGCTTCGCAAGATCGCAGGCCGTCAAGTGCACCGGTCTACGCCAGCCACGGCGAAACAACGGCAATCTGCGCTTACCTGCTTACCACCACTTGGGGAGCCTCTTTTCGATCACTCGACGTGCCTCTTGGCGCAACGGTTCGACACGGGCCTTAATGAAATCCACGTGGCTGGTGTTACTGAGGTCTATGTGGTCTGAGTGAAGATTGTTGGCTCGCAGGTACTCTTTCACAGACTCGTCACCAAGTTGAGGATGGCTTACGGCGTGCCGAAGATATGTCATTTCCGGCGGTGGTAGGTAACTACCACCGGTCAATTGTTTCTCGAGCTCAAGCACTTGGTAAAAGCTCCTTATCTTTTCAACGTCTAGGGACGACTTTGCGGCGCTGTTATACCATGCCAACTGACGCAGTTCCTCGTCGCGAAGTTTTGCCACCATTTCCGGTGGCGGTAAGGGAATTGGAATTGTCAGAGTTGCATTCGCTTTGACGGAACAGACGCATATCGCCGCTAATGACTCCGATTCGAGGGGTCCAATGCGAGCGGGCCCGATCTGCAAAGGAACCCCGGTTCCAAACTCGATGAGCTGCAAGAGCCGAACAATCTTGCGGTTAGCTTCGGCCACTAGCTTCTCGTATTCCGTGTCTTCATCGTGCTCGATGGTCACTTGTAAGCCCACGAGTTTCTCACCTTCGAAACGAGCAGTGATTCCCAGCGCTTCGTAGTTCTCTTTAGAGAAGAACGGGGTTGAGCTTGTAACGTCAAACGTTGCAAGTGACATCATAGAATCTCCTTCCCGCGGGTGCCGCATACTTCGCGTAAGCTGCGATGTGCACCGCAAATAAGACGGCCCGGCGCTACGCTTTCGTCAGCAAAGCCACGTGGTTGCCGCGCATCTTGGGGCGGTCGGCGGGGTTGAGGCCGGATTGCGCCGCGGCGCGCAACTCGGATTCGAATTCTATGGAGGAAACGTGGCCGCGCGGCTCGGCCAACAAGAGTGTGCCACCCTCCTTCAGTGCTGCGGCTGATTCCTGAAAGAAGACATCCATAGAAGGCAGTTCGTGGACGACGGCGAAGGCGAGCACGAAATCCACCGTCCCGGCGAGGTCCGCCACGCCCAGCGAATCCGGCGCGCCGAGGCGCGCATCGACTCGCTCAAGAAGCCCGGCCCGCGCCGCGCGGCGCTTCAATCCCGCGAGCATGCGCGGCTGGAGGTCCACCGCCACGACGCGCCCCGAGGGCCCCACGCGGCGGGCCAGCTCCAGCGTGAAGAACCCCATCCCCGGCCCCGGCTCGAGCACCGTCGTGCCCTCGCGAACGTACGGAGCCAGGACCTTGGCCGGATCGCACATCAGCCGCCGGATCGGACTGGCAAGCAAATATCCCAGCCACCACGGACAGACGCGCTTGGCCATCCTGATTCTCCTTCCGACGTAAATGGATTATAGCGTAGGGGAGGGCTTCGCCCTCCCGCGGGAGCCCAAAGGGCTCCCCTACTTCGGCGCGACGGCGAGCGCGGGGGCGCGGGGTTTGAGCAGGGCGTCGATTTTGGTGAAAAGTTCGAGGGCGCGCTTGATTTGGGTGTCGCCGCGAGTCTCAAGTTGTTCGCCGACGTCGAGGCCGAAGACGAGGTTGACCAGTTCGGTCTGGATGCGCAGTTTCAGGTAGTCCTGGTCGGGCCCCCAGAATTCTTCCGGGGCGCGAATTCGATGGCGATCGAGAAAGCCGCGGAACGATTCGAGCGTGGTTTCATCCGGGACGAATTGTTCGTTGATTTTCCCGTGCAGGGTCAGATACTCAGAGGCGAAGGCGGTGAAGAGGCCGCGCTGATTGAGAAACGAAACCCACGGATCGCGCGCCGGGCTAAGGATCTCGACATCGGGAGTGATGCCTCCACCATGGGCGACGGGGCGACCGCTCGCGGTGTGGAACTCGGGGCTGGCCGTTGCGCGCAGGCCCGCTTCGGGGTCGGCGAGCGCCGTCCCGGCAAGGGGCCGCTGGATCGACCGTCCGCTGGGCGTGAAGTACTGCGCGGTGGTAAGAGCGAGCCCGGTCCGGTGGCTCAGTTGGGAGACCGACTCGACGACCCCCTTACCGAAGGTGGGCTCGCCAACGATGAGCGCGCGGTCGTGCTCCTGCAGCGCCGCCACAAAAACTTCCGCCGCGCTCGCTGTCGTGCCATTGACCAGGACGACCAGGGGCAAGTCAAAGCGCGCGGGCGCCTCGTAGGTTTTGAAGCTCTTCTCCGGCGTGGCGCGACCGCGCTGCGTGAGCACCAGCAGGTCAGGTTTGAGGAAGAGGCTCGCGGCCGCCGTGGCCGCGTCGAGCACGCCTCCGCGATTGTCCCGCAGGTCGAGCAGCAACCCCTGCAACGAGCCGCCGCCCAGCTTCTGGACGGCCTCGGCGATTTCCTGGGGCGTCATCAGGTCAAAGGCGTTGAGGTGCAAGTATCCGATGGCCGGCGCGAGCGCAAACGCCTTGTCCACGGAGGGGCTGGGAATCTCCGCGGGGTGCAATTCAAAATCCTCAGAAACGACTTTGCCGGGGCGAATGACCCCCAGGCGTGCGGTCTGCGAACGCGAGCGTTGCAGCAGGTCGATGAGTGACTGTAGGTCGAGCCGCTCCACACGCGCCCCGTTCACCGAGACGATTTCGTCGCCCGGGCCGAGCCCCGCCCGGCGCGACGGTGAGCCCTCCGCCGTCTGCAGCACCAGAACCTTTCCGGGCTGCACGTAGAGGACGGTTCCGAACCCCTTGGTCTTGCCCACCGTAAATTGCTTGAGCTGCTCGAACTGGTCCGGGTCGAAGAAATTAGAAAAGGGGTCGAGGTCGGTAAGCGCGCCGCGAATGCCTCCGTCGTAAATGGCCTGCTCCGAATTCACCGGATCCATGAAGTTTTCCTGGATGGTGGCGTAAACGCGCGTGAAGCGGAGGACTTCGCGCGTGACTTCATCATCCGGCGTTTCGCCCTGGGCGGCGGCGGGGCGGACGATGCAGACAAGCGAGATCGCCAGCAGGCCAAGATGCAAGGATGAGACGCGTCCGGACAAGGTTCGAATTCAGCCTCCCCTCTGAGTATAGCGCACACGACACAACCGCGCGGGCGGGCGCCCGGAGCGAATGCCGCTCCTCCGATGCACTCCCGTTCCGCGCGGTGTGGTACATTGCATTTGGATGCGCCGCGTCGGCTACGTGTCGATATGAGGAAGATGGAAAATCGGTTCGATCGCAGGCTGGCCCGCCGGAATCTTCTCACCGCGGGGCTGGCGCTGGCCGCCGCAGCCTGTTTCCCTTGGCTCGAAACCGCCGCTTTCCCCGCCGCGCCTCGATTTGAAGCATCCCACGACGCGATGGGAACATTGTTCACCATCGTGGCCTACGGGCCGGACCGCGACCTGCTGGCCCGGTCGGCCAACGCGGCGTTTGACGAAATCGACCGGCTCGACGCGCAGATGAGCAATTACCAGGCGGCGAGCGAGCTATCGAGATT
>JACQNR010000338.1 GCA_016202975.1 Acidobacteriota bacterium | reverse complement strand
CTACCTCGGGCGCTGGAACTGATCTGAGTGAAAATATCCGTTGCTCTACCGGAGCTGTCCGCCCCCAAGATGGCGTTGCGGAAGATTGGGGTTAGATTTGGTAGTCGATGGGGATGATATCCTGGAGTTCGTCCGGGGTGTTGGCATCAGCCGGTTCCTTGCCTTCCAGTTTCTGCACGCTCCTCCTCAAATCTTTCACCTGCGAAGCCACCGCATGGAGCGCGTCGGAGAGGGGGTCGGTGATTTGCTTGGGGTCGGTAATAACCACCCGCTTGCCGTGCCGGAAAATGACATGTCCAGGCACGCCGACCACGGTCGAATCATGCGCCACGTCGCGCAGGATGACTGACCCCGCGCCCACCCGGCAGTTATCTCCGATGCGGATATTTCCCAGCACCTTCGCACCCGCTCCGATCACCACTCCGTTGCCAATCGTCGGATGCCTCTTACCCTTTTCCTTGCCCGTACCGCCGAGTGTTACACCCTGAAAGAGAGTGACGTCATCGCCGACAATCGAGGTTTCTCCAATGACGACGCCCATCCCGTGGTCGATAAAGAGGCGGCTGCCGATTTGCGCCGCGGGATGGATTTCGATTCCCGTCGCCAGCCGCGCCACCTGCGACAGCCAGCGCGCCAGCAGCCGCAAGCGGTGATTCCAGAGCCAGTGTGTGATGCGGTATGCCCAAAGGGCGTGCAGCCCGGAGTAGCAGAGGGTAATCTCCAGCTTCGAGCGCGCTGCCGGGTCGCGGTCCAGAACCGAAGCCATGTCCTCGCGAACTGATTTGAAGAATCCTGCCATGATTCGCACCGCTATAGTTGACTTCTGCACCGCGCTTCAGAATCCTTCCAAGCTGCGGCCCTATCCGATGCCTTCAAAAAGCACCGTCGAGAGGTAGCGCTCCCCCGAGTCTGGCAGGACGACGACGAAGGTCTTGCCCGCAAACTCCTTGTTCTTGGCCAGTCGGACCGCCACTGCTGTCGCAGCGCCGCAGGAAATGCCGCTCAAGATTCCCTCTTCCTTCGTCAGACGGCGGGCGAATTCGATAGCTTCTTCATTAGAAACCTGCTCGATCCGATCCACGAGGGACAGGTCCAGGACCTTGGGGACGAAACCCGCTCCGATGCCCTGGATTTTATGCGGGGAGGGCTTGAGCGGGACCCCGGCAGAGTGCTGGGTCAGAACCGGGCTCGCGGCAGGTTCCACCGCCACGGAAAGGATCGCCTTGCCTTTCGTCTCCTTGATATACCGAGAGACCCCGGTAATTGTTCCGCCGGTTCCCACGCCTGATACGAGCACGTCAATGGCGCCGTCCGTGTCGTCCCAGATCTCCGGTCCGGTGGTGCTCTCGTGAATGGCCGGATTGGCGGGATTCTCAAATTGCTGCGGCAGGAAGAAATGTTTCGGGTCCGAATCCAGGATTTCCTGCGCCTTCTTGACCGCGCCCGGCATCCCCTCTGGTCCCGGCGTGAGGATCAGCTTTGAACCGAAACCCGCCATCACCCGGCGGCGCTCAATCGACATCGTCTCTGGCATAGTCAACGTCAATTCATAGCCTCGTGCAGCAGCAACATATCCCAGCGCGATGCCTGTGTTTCCGCTGGTCGGCTCAATAATCTCCATCCCGGGTTTCAGCACACCTCGCTCTTCGGCATCCCAAATCATTGCTGCCCCAATACGGCACTTAACCGAGTATGCAGGATTGCGGCCCTCAACTTTAGCCAGGATGGTGGCAGCCAGGCCCGCGGTGATGCGGTTTAGCCGCACGAGGGGCGTCTTGCCGATACTCAGGGAATTGTCTTCGTAGAAACTCGACATGGGCTCTCCTTCTTCCTATCATATGACTTCTTAATGGGCATTTGACCGTTTTCCATGCGAATCGGTGTTGGATTTCGCGCGGCGAGTTGATCCTGGGGTTCCCGTCCCTACTTTGGGGACGCGCACGCCAGGCTATCTACAGATGCAGTGGACAATGGAGGTTACATCCCAGGAACGCAGGATAACCGCCGCCTTCCTCGCAGGATACGGGTGGGCGGTCTCGGGGATTGACATGACACTGTGTGCGGACATTTGTTTTGCCAAGCTTCTTGCCTTAGTGTGACTTCCCCCTCGAAAAGCCTATCGCCAGATAATCCAAGCAATTCGGTAGCCATTCTGAATTTGAAGGCGGACGATTATCTTTGGCAACCTATCATTACCTTCAAAGCCTTTATCTAGGGTGGCGTTCCCTAGTCCCAAAAAGAATACGAAACATCGTTCTCTGCAGGCACAAGCGACGTCACGGCCTGCGGCAGAATGTGAAGGAAGCGCTCTACTTCCTCGTCAGTGTTGAAACGACCCAACGTGACACGGAGCAAGCCGCGCGCCCGCGCGCTATCGAACCCCATGGCAACGAGAGTTTTTTCCGCGACACCCACGTGCGCCGAGCTGCACGCACTGCCCGCAGAGACCGCCACGCCCGACGCATCCAGCGCCTGCACAAGCTTGAGCATCTCGCCTTCCTGCCCCGCAAATCCCAAACAAAGATGGCCTGGTAACCGCTTTTCGGAATGCCCAATCAGGCAAGCGTTCGGAACGCTTTCACGGAGCTCGTGCAGGATTCGTTCGCGCCAGGTCGCCAGCCGTGCCGACTCTGTGGCCATTTCCTCGCGCGCGTGTGCCGCGGCAGCGCCCAACCCGACTATCCCTGCCACATTCTCTGTAGCGGAACGCAAACCCCGCTCCTGCCCGCCGCCAAACACAATTGGATCCAGGCAGACTCCGTGCCGGACATAAAGCGCCCCGACCCCCTTGGGCCCGTGCAGCTTGTGGGCCGAAAGCGAGAGCAGGTCCACACCCAGTTGCTCCACGTCGATGGGGACCTTCCCGACGGCTTGCACGGCGTCGGTATGAAACAGGCAACCGTGCTGCGCTGTGATCAGCCCCAGCTCGCCCACAGGCTGGAGCGTTCCCACCACGTTATTCGCCATCATGATTGAGACAAGCCGGGTTTGATCGCGCAGAGCGCCCTTCAGGCTTGCTGGATCCACCAGACCGTCGCCATTTACCGGCAGAATCGTGACTTCCGTTCCGGTGCATTCCAGGAAACGGCAGGTCTCGAGTACTGCGGCGTGCTCAATGGCGCTGGTAATCACGTGACCGGAGCCACCACCGGCGCGAATCGTGCCCACGAGGGCAAGGTTGTCAGCCTCGGTGCCGCTAGCCGTGAAAATAATCTCGGAAGGCTCGGCGCCAAAGAGGGCCGCGACTTGAGCGCGTGCTTTCTCGACGGCGTCCCGCGCCTCCCGGCCCTCCTGGTGCAGGCTGGAAGGATTGCCGTATTGCCCGTCCAGGTAGGGGCCCATCGCCGCGCGCACACGCGGGTCGAGCGGTGTGGTAGCTGAATGATCAAAGTAGATTCGTGAGGCCATGGTCTCTGTTGCTCCGTTGCGGCTGCGCTGGGCCCTGCGCGCCCAAAAAACAAAAACGCCTCATCCGGGTATGGGGGATGAGGCGAATGCCATCACCGAATCTCATGTCCCCCGCAAACCGGGCGGGAATTGGCACCGGGCGATCAGGTTTTTGTCCTGATCCGGTTGTCGTGGCGTCGTCGGGCCCGTAACCCTCAACCACTCTGCATGAGACTACGGCTTACCTCAGGCGCAAGCGCCCGAGTGCAGGAATGATAAAAGGCGAGTTCGGTCTTGTCAAGAAAAGATTTGACCCATTTTTCTGGGTCGCCCTGTCGCTCAGCGACCGCTAAGTCTTGGCGTCCGTTTGCATCAAATAGTTCCACAATTG
>JACQNR010000346.1 GCA_016202975.1 Acidobacteriota bacterium | reverse complement strand
GCTGCCCGCGTCATGCAGTCCGATTACGAGCGCGAACTGCGCGAGCAGTTGCAAGGCCGCAGCGCCGTCGGTGTGATCGTCGCCATCAACGGAGAGCTGGTGTGGAGCGACGTGTTTCCCACCTCCGATCTCTTCCGCCGCTACTGGCCGAAGCTTCTGCGGTCCTACATCATGGAAGCCGAAAGCCGTGGCGTGGGTGATGACAGCCCTCCCTGGTGCCGAAAGCTCTCCACCCTCCCCTCGGTGAAGCAGGCTGAGGCTTTCCTTCTCGACGACCAGGGGCGCGTAAGCATCAAGCTCGAGCCTGCTGCCTACCGGCGAACCGAAATTGTAGGCAACAAGTACCAGATCGTGGCTCTCGAGACGGTGAACAAAGCCGAAGTGATCGGCTTGATGCTTCACTACAACAAGATGACGCGCGGCTGACCGCATTCCTCCCGGTTGACCGTGCGGGGCCGATCCTGAAGTCGGGGTCGGCCCGCCCCACGGGAATCTCACGCCAAGGCGCCAAGGCGCAAAGAACCACGGGGTCCATGCCCAGCGCCCGCACCGGAGCGCGATCTGTCAACTCCGCAATACCGCCCACCGCGCAGAGCGGAATGAAGATAACAATACGGTGGAGGCTTCCCGAGACTACTATATCCGCGTTACGTAAATAGGTGAAACATTAGCCCGCGGCGGAAGGGCACGGCTTCAGCCGTGCCGCTCAGGAGGCGGCGACGCTTCCAAGGGCCTTTAGGCCCTGAGGGTTACAGCCTCAGCGGCTAAAGCCGTTGTCAGTTTGGGTGGCCCTCTTCGGCACGGCTTAAAGCCGTGCCCTGACGCGCTTCATGTTTCACTTTCTTCGGTAACGCACCACTAGAAGGCCTTCGAAAGCGCTTCTAGGTCAACCGCGTCAAAATCTTTGAATATCCAATCGGCATGACGGAGTTTCTCGGCGGGGCGGCTGTGGGTGAGCGCAAGGCAGCGGATCCCCGCGCCTTGCGCGGCGACGACGCCGAGCGGCGCGTCCTCGATGGCGAGACACTCCGACGATTCGAGCGGCTTCGGGGCGAAATCGGGCAAAGCATTGAGCTTAGCGAGCGCCACAAAGTACACCTCGGTGTCGGGCTTCGAACGCTGGCAATCGTCGGCAGTGGCGAGCACCTGGAAGCACGAGCGCAGATCCATCTTGGCGAGTAAATGTTCGATTTCGATCCGCAGACTGCCGCTGGCGATGGCAAGCGGGTACCGCTTCGCCACGTTCCGGACGAATTCCACGGCGCCTGGAATCGGCGGCAAACCCTCTTTGATCAACTTCTGATAGGCGCGGAACTTCCACTCAACCAGTTCATCGCGGCGCTCGAGATTGAGCGGCTTGCCGTGAGTTTGAAAGAGGTGTTCCACGAGGCCGCGATCGTCGAGCGCCAGGTAGTCGCGGTAGTACTCTTCCTCAGTTACTGTCCAGCCTTCCTGGGCAGCCATCTCCCGGGTCAAGTTATAGATCAAACCTTCGCTATCGACGATGATCCCGTCAAAGTCAAATATGATGGCGCGGAGCAAGGTGTAGTCCAGTAGGGGCGGGTCTATCTTCCAGCCCCTTTCGCAGATTTGATCCCCGCGATAGGCGGGTCAGAGAACCGCCGCTACAGCCCGTTTCGGCGAGGACATGGAATTCGCTATGATACACTTGAGTTTTGGACATCAGCAAGGCGATGAATCGGTGCGCGTTCGAGGCACATCGAATATGGAGGCGGAAATCTCCCAATGACGGAGGGTTTGAGCATTCCGGTGGCGTTTGTGGCGGGAGTGATCTCTTTCCTTTCACCCTGCGTGCTGCCGCTGGTTCCGGGATACATCTCGATGCTCTCCGGCGCCACGATGGAAGAGCTCAAATCGGGGGCAGTGCCCGGCCTGGTGAGAAAGGTCTTCCGCAATTCGCTGGCTTTCGTCGCGGGGTTTTCGCTGGTCTTTATTGTGCTCGGCGCCTCGGCAACTGCCGTGGGCTCATTTCTGCAGTCCCAGCGGACGGTGTTCAACATCGTTGCCGGGATCGTGGTCATCATATTCGGATTGCACCTGACGGGTCTCATCAAGATTCCGCTCCTCTACCGGGACGCGCGCATGAACGCCGTGCAGCCCCGCCGCGGTCTTTTGGGCTCTTTCGTCCTGGGATTCGCGTTCGCTTTCGGGTGGACCCCCTGTATTGGGCCGATCCTTACCGGAATTCTGGCTCTTGCCGCCACGGGCGACACGGTGTTTCAGGGAATGTTCCTGCTTGCAGTCTACTCGGCCGGTTTGGCCATCCCGTTCCTGCTGACCGGCCTGGGTTTGAGCCAGTTCATGAAGTTCTACTCTGGCTTTCGCAGGCATCTGCACGCCGTGGAGGTTGTTTCCGGAGCGCTGCTGATCGGCATCGGCGTGCTGATGGCATTTAACAAGCTAACACTGCTTTCGGGGTATTTGAGTTTTCTGAACGTGTTTACGTTGTGAGGGAGCGGTTAGCTCTCGGCTGTCAGTGGTTGGGGCGGGACCAGAGTGACACCCTCACCCGCCCCGGACAAATCGGGACGGACACCCTCTCCCGCAGGGAGGGGGGCGGGACCAAAGATTCGCTGAAAGCTGATGGCTAACTGCTGGCAGCTTTCTTGGAGCGCTTTTGCATCCCATCCTCATCGACTTCGGGTTCTTCCAGCTACCTACGTACGGACTGCTGATGGTGACGGCACTGGTCTCTGCGATGCTGCTGGCGATCCGGCAGGGCAAAGTGGAAGGCCTCGATTCCGGCCGGCTGCTCGATTTCAGCACATGGCTCATCGTGGTCGCACTGGTCGGCGCGAAAGTATTGATGATTTTGACCGACTGGCGATCATACTGGGAGAATCCGGGGGAGATTGTCAGCCTCGCAACGCTGCGCGCCGGCGGTGTCTTCTATGGAGGGTTCATTTCCGCTGTCATCTTCGCCTGGTGGTATGTGCGTGTATACGGTCTGCCCTTGTGGAAGGTCTTCGACGCTTATGCTCCGGGCATCGCGCTGGGCCTGGGCATCGGCCGGCTGGGATGCTTTGCCGCGGGCTGCGATTACGGCAAGCCGACCCATTCATTTCTGGGCGTCGTCTTCACGAGCCCCATCGCGAACCTGGTATCGGGGACGCCGCTGGGCGTGCGAATTCATCCCACGCAGCTTTACGAATCGCTCACCTGCGTTGCAATCTTTGCGCTTCTGATGCGGCTCTATCGCCGGAAGACATTCGATGGCCAGATATTCGCCTCGTATCTGGGGATGTACGCGGTGGCGCGATTTGGCATAGAATTCCTGCGCGGAGACCCCGACCGCGGTTTTGTTTTCGGGGGGGCGCTTTCCACTTCGCAGTTCATTGCTATCCTGGCCATCGGTATTTCGGCAATCCTTTATTGGCGGTTGCGGGGACAACGCGCGGAGCCAGCGGCAGCAGACGTCGCGTTGCCGTCCGCGAAACGGGCGCGAGGATGACGTGGCTGTAGCGCCGGTCTATGGCCGGCGGGTAGGGGAGCCCTCCGGGCTCCCGCGGGAGGGCGAAGCCCTCCCCTACGTAGAAACGAAACGCGGCTCGCAGAGCGGCGCCACCGAAGGCGGGTGCATGACTGACCAAATCGAATTGGGGCCCGAGATTCCGGCGGGCATGGAGCCGAAACCGGAGGGGCCGTCCCCCAAGACGGGCAAGGTCGCGCTGGGCGCGGTCATGACGATCTTGCTTGTCGCGGGGCTCTATCTCATCAACCGTTACTGGATTGCTCCCGCGATCAAGAGAGTGCCCAAGAGCGCGTCCAGTGCCAACCGCCCCTTGGCGCCGGCGTTTTCTGCCACCGACATTAACGGACGCAAGCTCAACCTCGCCGACTACCAAGGCAAGGTCGTGCTTCTGGATTTCTGGGCAACATGGTGCGGGCCTTGCCGGATTGAGATCCCCGGCTTCGTCCGGTTGCAGGAACGCTACCGCGCGCAGGGACTTGTAGTGATTGGCGTTTCGGAGGATGACAGCGTCGAGCCGGTTCGTGAATTCTACAAGGAATTCAGCATGAATTATCCGGTGGTGATGGGTGAGGGCAAGATCTCGGAGCTCTACGGCGGAATCGTTGGCTTGCCGACGACGTTCATTATCGGGCGGGACGGGCGAATCTACTCCAAGCACATAGGCGCGACGAATGTGGCGGTGTTCGAAGAGGAGATTAAGGATCTGCTGGCGTCTGAAGGGGCGAATGAAGTGGAGGGGTTCAAGCCCGTAGGCGGCGTCCGGCCCGGCGAAGAGATCAAGCTGGGTAATCCCGCGGAGATCAACTCCGAGGTTCCGGGAGTCAACCTGACCGGCGTTGAACCCGAGAAGGTGGCCGAGCTGAAGAAGGTTCTGGAAACGCTCGCCTGCGATTGTGGCTGCAAGATGAAGGTTCTCGAGTGCCGGCACAAAGACCCGGGGTGCAGCGTAAGTAAGCGTATCGCCAAGGAGCAGTTCGCCAAGCTCAGCGGGAAGACGATTTGATGGTGGGGCCGTTCGATCATCGGCACTGAGGTTCATGTTCAATCCATCTTCACGACGGAAATTCCTCAAGAGTTCCGGGCTCGCACTCGGCGCGGCAACACTGCCCGCCTGGCTGCTGGAGCGCGAAGCGGCCGAGGCCGCCGGCATCGACAAGGCGGATCTCTCCGGGCAAGCTCTCTCCGTCGCCCGCAGGGCGGGAGCCTCTTACGCCGACATCCGTATCAACCGCTACCGCTACGAATCGATCCGCACGCGCGAGAAGCAGGTTGAGGAGGTTTCCCGCGCGCAGACTTTCGGGTTTGGGGTTCGCGTGCTCGATGGGGGCGCGTGGGGCTTTGCCGCAAGCCGCGAAGTGACGTCGGAATCCGTCCGGCGAATGACTGAACAAGCCCTTGCCATCGCCCGCGCCAGTGCCCGCTTCCGCAAGAAGCCTGTTGAACTTATCCCCGCCCAGAGCGTCAAAGCCAGTTGGAAGAGTTCCTTCGCCCGCGATCCGTTCGACCTGCCGCTCGACGGCAAGATTCAATTTCTCCTCAGGCTCAACGAAACGGCGCTGGGAGTGAAAGGCGTGAGTTTCGTCAACTCGAGCCTCTCGTTCATGAACGAGCAGAAGTTCTACGCCTCGACGGACGGCTCCGCGATCGATCAGTACATTATCCGCACCGCTCCTGACTTGGATGTGACGGCCATCGACGCGGGTCGCGGGGATTTCCAGCAGCGCTCGGCGCTTCCGTCCGCAAGAACGATTGGGTATGAATACCTCGAACAACATCCGTGGCTGGAAGAAGCGGAGCAAGCCGGGCATGATGCAGTGGAGAAGCTGAACGCCAAATCGGTTGCGCCGGGCAAGTACGACCTTGTGCTTCACCCCACGCACTTGTGGCTGACGATTCACGAAAGTGTCGGCCATTCGACCGAGCTCGACCGCGCCCTCGGTTGGGAGGCGGATTACGCCGGCACGAGCTTCCTCACACCGGAGAAGCGCGGCAAGCTTCAGTTCGGCTCGAAGCTCGTGAATCT
>JACQNR010000336.1 GCA_016202975.1 Acidobacteriota bacterium | reverse complement strand
ACCCACGATGTTATTGAAAACAAATGAGCAAAGAATGTAGAAGCGCCCGATGGGCCGCCTTCCTTATGATGGCGAGGCCGCGCCGGAAGGTCTCCGCTTTAGTGAGACATGGGCGCGGCAAATGGCTGAAAGAAAGCGCCCTGGCGGACTGGCCTGAGTTAGCTTGATATTCAGAACCCGAGGAACGAAGCCAGGATGTTGTTGAAATCAAAGGATAGCGACGATGACAAGCGACGAGATAGCTGTCTCCAGGGCGGCCGCCTTGGCCAGAAGAGATTAAGGACCTCACGCAAAGGCGCTAAGGCGCAGAGCGCTCACAGGACTCTGCGGACTTTGCGCCTCTGCGTGCCAAGCTCTGAGAGTCGGCCCAGACTGCGGCAGCGGCAGACGAAAATGGAAACTCAGAAACTGCGGAACGAACCGAAGATGTTATTGAAAACATTGGGTCGAGCCATAAAGCAGTGACGGGTGACGAGTGACAAGTAAGTGCGATGGGCGGCGCAAGGGCAGAAAGTGCAAATCTCCAGGCCGGCAGTGCGACCGCACACGCGGCTTGACGCTTTCGCTGCGCGGCGACTAGAATCAAAGACTACACTTCGTGGCAGTCAAAAACCATAGGGGGCATTGATGCTGGATGGTCCAATCCCGGAGGCACTGACATTTGACGATGTATCGCTGATTCCGGCCAAGTCCTCCATCCTCCCCGCCCAGGTCGATACGCGAACGCGCTTTACCCGCAACATCTCGCTGAACATTCCCGTTTCCAGCTCGGCCATGGACACGGTCACGGAGTCGCGCCTGGCCATTGCGCTTGCCCAGCAGGGCGGGATCGGGATCGTGCATCGCACCATGTCGATCGACCGGCAGGCCTCGGAGATTGACAAGGTGAAGCGCTCGGAGAGCGGCATGATCGTCGACCCGGTGACGGTGCGCCCCGAAAGCCGCATCGCCGAAGCGCTCGAGATCATGAAGAAGTACAAGATTTCGGGCGTCCCGGTGACGCGCGAGGGCAAGCTCGTCGGCATCCTCACCAACCGCGACTTGCGCTTCGAGTCGCGCGCCGATCTCCCCGTCGAGCAGGTGATGACCAAGGAGAAGCTCATCACCGTCCCGGTGGGCACGACGCTCGAGGAGGCGGAAAAGATCCTGCACCGCCACCGCGTCGAGAAGCTTCTGGTTGTTGACAATCAATATTATCTCAAAGGACTCATTACCGTTAAGGATATTCAGAAAAAAATCAAATACCCGAGCGCCTCGAAGGACAAGCAAGGGCGCCTGCGGGTGGGCGCGGCAGTCGGCGCAACAGGGGAGTTTCTGGAGCGCGCCCAGGAACTGGTGCGCGCCAAGGTGGACGTGATCGTCGTGGATACGGCGCACGGCCACTCGACGCGCGTCCTCGACGCGGTGCGCCTGATCAAGGACAAGCTGCCAGACGTCGAAATGGTGGCGGGAAACGTCGCCACTCACGACGGGGCGCTCGACCTGATTCGCCTGGGCGTGGATGGCGTCAAGGTGGGCATCGGGCCCGGGTCGATCTGCACGACGCGCGTGGTAACGGGCGCGGGCGTGCCCCAGATCACGGCCATTTCCGAATGCGCCCGCGCCGCGCGCGATGCGGGCGTCCCGATCATCGCCGACGGTGGAGTGAAGTTCTCCGGCGACATCGCCAAGGCCATTGCCGCGGGCGCGTCCTCGGTCATGATCGGCAGCCTGTTCGCAGGAACGGAAGAGAGTCCCGGTGAAACAATCCTCTACCAGGGGCGTACCTTCAAGTCCTACCGCGGCATGGGATCGATTGGCGCCATGGCGGCCGGCTCCGGCGACCGTTATGCGCAGGAAGGAGAGGTTTCCAAGCTCGTGCCGGAAGGCGTGGAGGGCCGAGTCCCTTACAAGGGCCTGCTTTCCGAAATGGTGCTTCAGTTGGTCGGCGGATTACGCTCCGGCATGGGTTACTGCGGCGCGGCGACCATCGACGACCTCCAGCAGCGCGGGCGTTTCATCCGCATCACCTCCGCCGGCTTGCGCGAGAGCCACGTCCACGACGTCTTCATCACCAAGGAAGCCCCCAATTACCGCCTTGAATAACACGCTTCCCCGCGAAACGCAGCACGACAAACTCCCCGCATTTGTCTGGTGGGCCGCAACCATTGCGTGGTCGATAACTATCTTTGAACTTTCCACCGAAACGTATGGCATTTCGCTCAGCGCGTGGCTGCTGAACGAGATCCTCCGAATCCTCGGAATTCATGTCTCAGCCGCGACATTCCACACCCTCCATTTCCTCTTGCGCAAGCTTGCGCACCTGACCGAGTACGGGATCTTCGCCGTTCTCCTGTATGGTTCATTGGGAGCAGGACGGGAGTTTAGATGGTTGTGGCGCCGCGCGACGGTGTGCGCCGCCATCGCGGGTGGGTACGCTCTCACCGATGAGCTGCATCAGCTGTTCGTCCCCGGACGGACGGCAACGCTCCATGACAGCGCGCTGGACGCGTGTGGCGCGATCCTGGCTCTGGCCGGACTCTACTTCTACAACGCCGTGTCTCAAGCCAAGGCGAGAAGAAGCGCGGCAAATGTGGCGAGCCCGGCCGAAACGTAGAAAGGCGCGGCCGGAGAATATCTCTGCCACATCCAGCCCGCCGCCAGACTGGCCGGAAATGCAGTGACCCCGACCACCCAATGAAAGACTCCGTACACCGAAGCCCGCGACTCGCTCGGAACCAGGTCGCTGATCCACGCCTTCAACACGCCTTCCGTCATGGCGTAATAGAGACCGTAGAAGGGCATCAGGATCCACACGGCAAGGGCAGAGCCGGCACCCGCAAACCCCCAATAGACGACCGCGTAAATCACGTACCCCGCGGCGATCATGGCGCGACGCGGGATGCGGTCCGAAAGCTTCCCCGCCGGCCAGCTGAGTAGCGTATAGAAGAGGTTGAAAAGCAACCCCAGCGCGGGAGCGAATTCCGGGCGGACACCCAGGTTCTGTGCTCGCAGTACCAGGAACAAGTCCGAGGAGTTCGAAAGCGAAAACACAGCAACTGCGAACAGGATCAAAGACAGCTTGCGGTTCTTCGTGACCCAGAAACCGCGGAAGCTGGGCGCGGCAGAAGGTGCGGCGGCCACGGGCCGAATCTCCCGAACGCCGAACCACACCAGCAGGATGCTCAACGCCCCCGGAAGCGCCGCCGCCCAGAAGACCTTGCGCACATCGCCTGCGAAGTAGGGCAGCAGCACGATCGCCGCGAGAGGGCCCGCCATGGCGCCGGCTGAATCCATGGCTTGGCGGAAACCGAAAGCCGCGCCTCGCTGGTTGGCGGGCACGGAGTCTGAAATCAGCGCGTCACGGGGCGCTGCGCGAAAGCCTTTGGCCGCCCGGTCGAGGAACCGGATCCAAAACACGCCGTGCCATGATTGAACAACAGCGAGCAACGGTTTGGTGATATTGGCAACGGTGTAGCCGATGGCGGCAAGCGGCTTTCGCCGCCTCCATCGGTCGGAGAGGAATCCGGATACGAGCCTGCCGAAACTGGCTACCGTTTCGGCCGCGCCTTCGATCAGGCCAAAAACCATCGGGCCGGCGCCCAGCACTCCCACCAGGAACTGCGGCAGGAGCCAATAGCTCATCTCCGTCGCGGTGTCATTGAAGAGGGCCGTCCAGCCCAAGATACGAACATTGCGGGAGAGTGGTGGTTCGGCAGGAGGGCCCGAAGATGGAGGAGAGGATGGGGCAGGAGACATCGGCACTCCAAACGAAAACCGTGGTCTCCGTGGCCGGGGCCGTAAACAGTCTTCGCTCTGGGAAGCGTCGGGCCAGCTACTTCTTGTCGTCGCCTTCGTCGGGAGGAGGGACTTGCTCCTCGGCCTTCTTTGCCTCTTGTTCCTGCCGCTGGCGCACGGATTCGATCCGCTTGGCTCGCGCCTCAGCGTGTTTCTGGAGGACTTGGGTCCCCATGAGTTCGAGCACGGCGAGATCCGCCCCGTCGCCCTGCCGCCAGCCCGTCCGGACCATGCGCGTGAAACCTCCGGCGCGCTTCGCGAAGCGCTTCCCCACGTCCTCGAACAGCTTCTTCAAAGCCGCGGCCGTCATGAGGTAACTCGCCGCCTGGCGCCGCGCGTGAAGACCTCCGCGCTTGCCGAGAGTGATCATCTTCTCCGCCAGGTTTTGCGCCGCTTTGGCCTTCGCGACGGTCGTCTCGATGCGTTCCTCCTGAATCAAGGAAGTCACGAGATTGCGCAGCAGCGCGCGGCGGTGCGAGGTGTTTCGGCTCAGTTTCCTTCCGAAATTGCGATGACGCATGGTTCAGTCCCCTAGCGAGTGCCGTTCCAACTTTCTCGGCGAAATTGCGCCCTCTCGTGCCGGTCCAGGTCCTTCAATGCAGGGTTAAACGTAGGTGCATTCCAAAGGTGAATCAAGTTGGAACGGCACTAGACTTCCGGTGACGGAGCGTGTGGCTCCGGAAAAACCGGGGCACCCTTTTCATCAAACTTCATGCCTAGCGTCAAGCCCATCGCGGAAAGGATTTCCTTGATTTCGTTAAGCGACTTGCGCCCGAAGTTCTTGGTCTTGAGCATTTCCTGCTCGCTCTTCTG
The DNA here is from genome assembly GCA_016202975.1 of Acidobacteriota bacterium. GTDB lineage: Bacteria > Acidobacteriota > Terriglobia > UBA7540 > UBA7540 > JACQNR01. The sequence continues at coordinate 15,805 of JACQNR010000336.1, read as the reverse complement.
AACAAGCTCGCGGATGGTCGAAATGTTGGCGTTCTTCAGGCAGTTGTAAGAACGCACGGAAAGCTCCAGTTCTTCCACGGACCGGTCGAGGTTTTCATTCCGGATGGTCACCGGCTTCTCATGGGTAAGCTCCTCCGCTTCCGGAGCTTCTTCGAAATTGATAAAGATCGTCATGTGGTCCTTGATGAGCTTGGCGGCGAGTCCTACCGCGTCCACGGGCGCGACCGCGCCGTTCGTCCAGACGTCGAGGGTCAGCTTGTCATAGTCGGTCATCTGCCCGAGGCGCGCCGCGTCTACGGCGTAGTTCACTTTGCGAATCGGCGAATGAACCGAGTCGACGGGAATGTAGCCAATGGGCAAATCCTCGTCGAAGTTCTTTTCGGCGGAAACATAGCCGCGCCCGATCTTGACGCGCATTTCGATTCGCAGGCTGCCGCCTTCGCTGACAGTCGCGATGTAGCCGTCCTTGTCGAGTATCTCGACGTCGGCGTCTTCCTGAATCATCCGTGAAGTCACTTCGCCCGGCTTGTCGACCACCAGGTGAAGCGTCTTCGGCCCCTCCACGCTCAGCTTCAGCGGAATCTGCTTGAGGTTGAGGATGATATCCGTGGCGTCTTCCACGACCCCGGGGATCGAAGAGAACTCGTGCAGCACGCCTTCGATCTTCACGGCGGTGATCGCCGCCCCTTCGATGGACGAGAGCAGGACGCGCCGCAAGGCGTTCCCGATCGTCGTGCCAAACCCTCGCTCAAAAGGCTGGGCGCTAAACTGCCCGTACTTATCCGTCAACGTATCGGTATTGCTGGCAAGCCGCTTCGGCTTTTGAAAACCTTTCCAAAGCATCTCTTCTACCCTCCTGCGCCAGGGATCCGGGGGCGAAGCCCTTGCTCCCGCGCTACGACACTATTTCGAATACAATTCGACGATCATCTGTTCTTGAATCGGGAAGTTCACGTCTTCCCTTCTCGGGATCGACAACACTTTAGCCTTCATCCCCGCACGGTCAAATTCCAGCCAGGAAGGCATCATGCGGCCGCCCGAGAGATCGAGAGCGCCCAGAATGGCCTTCGAGTTGCGGCTCTTTTCACGCACGGCAATTTCCTGTCCGGGCACCAGGTGGTACGAGGGAATATTCACCTTCCTGCCAGAAACAAAGATGTGCCCGTGGCGCACCAACTGGCGCGCAGCGGCGCGCGAAGCCGCAAGTCCCAGCCGGTACACGGCATTGTCCAGGCGCTGCTCGAGTAAGTGGAGCAGGTTCTCGCCGGTAATACCCTTCATGGCCGCGGCCTTTTCAAAGTAAGCGCGAAACTGATCTTCCAGAATCCCGTAGAGGCGGCGGACCTTCTGCTTTTCGCGCAGCTGGATGCCGTATCCGACCACCTTGGGGCGGCGGCTCTTCCCGTGCTGACCTGGCGCGAAATTGCGCTTCTCGATCGCGCACTTGTCAGTCAGGCAACGCTGTCCTTTCAGGAACAGTTTCGTGCCTTCTCTTCGGCACAATCGGCAAACTGCGTCACGATACCTAGCCAATCATTCCTCCCTCGGCGCACGCGATGCGCCTTGTAATTCTCCGAGCCCTCAGACCCTCCGCCGCTTCGGCGGCCGGCAGCCGTTATGGGGTATCGGGGTCGAATCCTTGATGGTGCGGACATCGAGCCCGGCCGTTGCCAGCGCACGAATGGCCGACTCGCGGCCCGAGCCCGGCCCCTGGACGCGGACTTCCACGCTCCGCATGCCGTGGTCGCGGGCGGTGTTGGCGGCGCGCAGCGCGGCCTGCTGGGCGGCGAAAGGCGTCCCCTTGCGGGAACCCTTGAAGCCCAGAGAACCCGAGCTCGCCCAGCAAATCACGCGTCCATCCGGATCGGTAATGGTAATCTGCGTGTTATTGAACGAAGCTGCCACGTGCGCGATGCCCGTCGGAACGACGCGCTTCTCCTTCTTCTTGACCAACTTCCTCTTGCCTTTCTTTTCGCCTGCCGCTGCTGGTTTCGCCATGTCACCCCTTGCCGGTCAAGATGCGCCTGCCAGATTCATGTCTTGGCCGCGGCTTTCTTCTTATTCGCCACGGTTCCCCGTCGGGGCCCCTTACGCGTGCGCGCGTTGGTGTGCGTGCGCTGGCCGCGGACGGGAAGGTTGCGCCGGTGCCGCAGCCCGCGATACGACCCGATTTCAATCAGCCGCTTGATGTTCATGGCGACTTCCTTGCGGAGATCGCCTTCCACCGCGCCCTCTTCCTCAATGATCTGGCGGATTCGGGTCACTTCCTCTTCGCCCAGATCCTTGACCTTCTTATCGGGACTGACGCCGGCGCGCCCCAGGATGGAGAGCGAACGCGTGCGCCCGATTCCGTAGATATAGGTTAGGCCGATTTCTGCCCTTTTTCGGGGCGGCAAATCCACTCCCGCTATTCTCGCCATCTACTTTCTCCCTCGAACCGAAACTCGAAACTGGAAACTAGAAACTCGAAACCTGTCACCCGACAGCAGCCAGTTACGGCGCGCGAACGATTTTCGAATTTCGAGTTTTGATTTTCCAACCTCACCCCTGCCGCTGCTTATGCTTGGCGATCTCGCAAATGACGAGAACCACGCCCTTGCGGCGGATAATCTTGCATTTGGAACAAATCTTTCGAACCGATGAACGAACCTTCATTTCCGTCAACTCCCGAAACGGCTGATTCCGCTTCTTTCTATTGCCGCGCCAGCCTGAGCGGGGCAGTTTGATGCGACGCCCACAGCCCGATCGGCGTCATTTGTAGCGATAGACAATCCGTCCCCGCGTCAAATCGTAAGGCGAAAGCTCAACTGCGACCTTGTCCCCAGGAAGAATACGGATGAAGTTCTTCCGCATCTTTCCTGAGATGTGAGCGAGCACACGATGCTTATTCTCCAGCTCAACCCGAAACATGGCGTTGGGCAGAGGCTCAATGACAGTCGCCATCACTTCTATCGCTTCTTCTTTCGCCATACTCCTCGATATTCGTTTCGAGGCTTGGGGTCTCAGCCCTTGCCCCTCTACCAGCGCGTCAGGACATCCGGCCCGTTGCGCGTGACGGCCACCATGTGCTCGAAGTGGGCCGAAAAGCCGCCATCGGCCGTTACCGCCGTCCACTGATCTTCCAGAACCCGAACCTCTGGACCGCCGGAATTGATCATCGTTTCGATGGCGAGGACCATGCCCTCTTTCAGGGCCGGTCCGCGACCGGGGGAGCCGAAGTTCGGGATCTGCGGTTCCTCGTGAAGTTCCCTTCCAATCCCGTGACCGACGAACTCGTGAACTACCGAACAACCATTTCGTTCCGCGTGAGTCTGAATCGCCGCGGAAATATCGCCCACCCTGTTTCCGACTCGCGCCTGGGCAATGGCCAGTTCCAGGGATTCTTCGCCGATGCGCAACAGTTTCTGGACCGGCGCGGAAACTGCACCGATGGGTACGGTCAGCGCTGAATCGCCGACGTAACCGTCCACGATGACGCCGAGGTCTAATCCCAGAATATCACCTTCCTGGACCCGGCGGGCGGAAGGGATACCATGGATGATCTGCTCGTTCACCGAGGCGCACAAACAGCAAGGATAACCGCGGTAACCTTTAAACGCCGGCTTGGCATTCAACTCCGAGAGCCTTCTTTCCGTGTATTTTTCAAGCTCGAGCGTCGTCATGCCCGGCTTTACACGGTCCCGGAGTTCTTCCAGCACTCCCCGGACAATCCGCCCGCTGCGCCGAAGCTTTTCGATTTCGGCCGGCGACTTGCAAATAATCATGCGCTCTTTAGGAACCGGATCAGATCCCGGGCAATCGGCTCCGGATCGCGGTTGCCTTCAACGTCGTGCAGCAAATTCTTCTGCCGATAATAATCAATCAGCGGGCGCGTCTGGCTGTCGTAAGCCACCAGGCGCTGGCGAATCGTTTCCTCGTTGTCATCGGCCCGCTGCAAAAGCTTGGCGCCATCCTTGTCGCAAACCGCCTCCGCTTTCGGGGGATTGAAATAAATGTTGTATATTTCGCCGCACGCCGAACACGTCCTGCGGCCCGTGAGGCGCTTCAACAGCACGTCTTGCTCGACCGCAATGTTAATCACGAGCGGCTTGCCGCGTCCCTTATTCTCCAGGGCTCGATCCACAAATTGCGCCTGGGGGATCGTCCGAGGGAAGCCATCGAGAATGAAGCCCGACATGCAATCCGGCTCGCCGATTCGCTCCTCTACGACCCCGCAGACAATTTCGTCGGGCACGAGCTGTCCGGCCTCCATTTTGACCTTTGCCGCCAAGCCCAATGGCGTTCCCTTCTTCACCGCTTCGCGCAGAATGTCGCCCGTTGAAATCTGCGGAATGCCGAACTCTTTCGAGACCTCGCGCGCCTGCGTTCCTTTTCCCGCCCCCGGGGCCCCGAGAAAAATTAAAGCTTGTGATTTCATCCCCGCACCTCCGGGCTAAATTCCCGGCCGACGTCCCCGTATCCGGCCCTTGCGCATGAATCCTTCATAGTGCCGCATGATAAGCTGCGCGTTGACCTGGTTGACCGTATCCATCGCGACGCCCACCACAATCAGAAGCGAAGTGCCACCGAAATAGAAATTGATCGCCATCCCGTTCAGCACCCATGTCGGAAGGTGCGCGTCAAACCAGGCCGCCCCCAGCCAGGAAGGAAGATGGTGCAAGCGGATTCCCGCCAACATCATTTCAGGGATAAGAGCAATCAGCGCCAGATACAAACCGCCTACCCAGGTAATCTTGGTGAGGACGTCGTCCAGGTGGTCCGCCGTGCGTTTGCCGGGGCGAATACCCGGAATGAAGCCTCCCTGCTTGCGAACGTTGTCGGCCACTTCATCGGGGTTGTAAACGATCGACAGATAGAAGTGGGCGAAGAACATAATCAGGACGATATAACTGAGCGTATATAACGGTTCGCCCCATGCAAACAGTTGAGACGCCTTCTCAATCCAGTTGCCCACGACGCTGGTTTTGGGCACCAGCAGCCCGATCGTCTGCGGAAAAGTGAGAATCGAAACCGCGAAAATGATCGGCATGACGCCGCTGCTATTGACCTTGAGCGGCAGGTGCGTCGAAACCCCGCCCATAACCTTGCGCCCCACCACGCGCCGCGCGTACTGAATTTGAATGCGCCGCTCGCCCCGCTCTACCATCACGATGAAGGCAATGATTGCGATCATGAAAACCAGCAACAAAAACAGAACCGGGAAGCTCCACGTCTTGGTGACAAAGACCTTTTCGTGAATGTTGCCGATGGCATGGGGCAGCCCCACGACGATTCCCGCGAAGATGAGCAGGGACATCCCGTTGCCGATGCCGCGCGCCGTGATCTGTTCACCCAGCCACATGACAAACAGCGCACCCGTCGTCAGCGTCAACACGGTTTGGACCACGAACCAGGGTCCCGGGTTGGTGACCAGCGGTGTCCCCGTGTTGGTCGCTCGTTGCAATGCCAAGGCAATCGCCGACGCCTGGAACATGCTGATCGCCACCGTCAGATAGCGCGTGTACTGGGTAATCTTGCGGCGTCCGAGCTCCCCTTCCTTCTTCAACTTCTCGAGGTGCGGGAAGACCACGGTCAAAAGCTGAAGGATGATCGATGCCGTAATGTACGGCATGATGCCCAGCGCCAGGACGGTCAGTCGGCGCAGACTGCCACCCGAAAACATGGCCAGCAAGCCAAGCAGACCCGAGGCCAGATCCGCGAAAGCCTGCTCGAAGACCGAGGCATTGATGCCCGGCGTCGGGATAAACGAACCCAGCCGGTAAAGCGCCAGCATCCCCAACGTAAACAGGATGCGCTTCCGAAGGTCCGCGATTTCGAAGATGCTTCGGAGCTGCTCAATCATGCCGGGATAACCTCGGCTGTTCCGCCGGCCTTCTGGATCTTTTCCAGGGCCGATTTGGAAAAGTGGTGCGCCGAAATCTTGAGCGGAGCCTTCAACTCACCATTCCCCAGGATTCGCAACCCGTCACCAAGATTCTTAACCACACCTTTCTCCTCCAAGAGCTCGGGCGTGATCTTTTCGTCCGGTCCGAAACGCTCCAGATTTCCAAGATTCACCACGGCGAAGTGCTTCTTGAAGATGTTGGTGAAACCCCGCTTGGGCAGTCGCCGCTGCAGAGGCATCTGTCCGCCTTCAAATCCTGGGCGCATCCGAGCCCCGGACCGTGATCGCTGGCCCTTGTGTCCGCGGGCGGCCGTCTTTCCATGGCCAGTGCCCATTCCCTGCCCCCGGCGCTTGCGCCCCTTGGTTGCCCCGCGTGGGGGACGAAGTGTTCCGATGTGCGTACCCATAGTCTCGCCGTCTACTTCTTGCCTTTCGAGGTCTTGGTCTTGGCGGGCTTTTCAGCCGCCTTGGCCTTCTTCTTTGCGGGTTCCTTCACCGCCGCGGCTTTTCCTTTGGCGCTCGCTGCTTTGGCCGCTTTGGGCGCCCTGCCGCGCTTTGGACCCGAATCCTTCGTCGCCGGTTCCGGCTCATGAACCTCTGACACCGGCGCCTCCGCAACTTGTACGGCCTGTTCGACCCGTTTCGCGGAAGCTTTCTTCTCCGCAGTTTCTACCTTCGGGTGGATGGTATATTCCGGAATCGCTGCCCAGGGTGCCGGCTTGAGGGGGCCGTCCGCAATTTCAACCAGGTGGGGCACAGCAGCCACCAGGCCCCTCACTTGCGGCGTATCCTCCCGCTCGACAACGTGGTGAAGCCTTCGTAAGCCCAGTCCGCGAACCGAGGCCCTCTGGCGGCGAGTGAACCCGATGCCGCTCCGCTTCCACTTAACATGAATCGTGCGTTGAGTTTGATCCGTCACTGGTCGATCCGCCTCTAGATTTCCTCTGCCGTTTTGCCGCGCATCGTTGCGACTTCTCCCGCCTCGCGCAAACGAAGCAGGGCATCTATTGTTGCTTTGACCACATTGTGCGGATTGGTGGTCCCGAGCGATTTGGTGAGCACGTTCTGAATTCCCGCCGCCTCCACTACGGCGCGAACTGGGCCGCCCGCGATTACGCCGGTTCCTTCCGGAGCGGGCTTGAGCAGAACCTGCCCTGCCCCGTATCGGCCGAGCGTCACATGTGGGATCGAAGTCGGCGTGATATGAACGCGCACCAGCGACTTTTTGGCCGATTCAATCGCCTTGCGAATGGCCATGGGCACTTCGCGCGCCTTGCCGGAACCGTAGCCCACCGTCCCGGCACCGTCTCCCACCACCACCAGGGCCGAGAAGCTGAGGTTCTTGCCGCCCTTCACAACCTTGGTCACACGGTTGATCGAGACGACTTGATCCTTAAGGGAAAGCGAGTTGGCATCAATGCGATTCACCAATTTCAATACTCCTAAAATTGCAGACCGGCTTCACGTGCCGCATCCGCCAGGGCCTTGACGCGGCCGTGATAGGCATACCCGCCGCGATCGAAAACGACTCGCGTAACGCCGGCCTGCTTGGCGCGTTCCGCCACGATCTTTCCGACGGCTTTGGCCGCCGCCACGTTCCCGCCCGACTTGAGAGTCTTGCGTACTTCTTTGTCCACGCTAGAAGCGGACGCCAGAGTCGCTCCACGCGAATCATCGATCACGTGCGCATAGATGTGCCCGAGCGACCGATAAACGTTGAGCCGCGGGGCGACGGAGCCTCCTTCCACGCGGCGCCGGATGCGCCGGTGAATCCGCCGCCGAGTTGCATTCTTGGATACGACTCTCAACATAGCGTGCCTAAAGTCTCCGTTCCTTTATTGCTTCGCTGCAACACCGGTCGCAGCACCGACGGCCTTGCCCGCCTTCTTCTTCAGCTTTTCGCCGGTGTAGCGAACGCCCTTGTTCTTATAGGGATCGGGAGGCCGCAGGGAGCGCATATTGGCCGCCACCTGGCCCACCTGCTGCCGGTCCGCTCCGCTGACAACCAGGTGGGTCAGCTTTTCAACGGTCACCGTAATCCCCTCGGGCAGGGCAAAATCGATGGGGTGGGAATACCCCAGCGTAAATTGCACGACCCGTCCCTTCGATTCCGCGCGGTAACCGATGCCCACTATATCCAGGTGTTTTTCAAACCCCCGGGTAACACCTTGAATCGCGTTCGAAAGCAGCGCCCGCGTCATGCCGTGAATGGCGGCATGCTCATCCGAATCGCGGCGGAGTCGCAACCGACCGTCACTCTTCTCGATGGCGATGCCCGCAGGCACCGGCACGGTCAGTGTCCCCTTCGGACCCTCCACGGTGGCGCGAGCGCCTTCCTGAGTCACCGTGACACCCTTGGGTGTTTCAATTAGTTTGTTCCCAATTCGCGACATATTCCCCGCATCCGTTCCCTAGTAGACCTGGCAGAGCACTTCCCCGCCCACTCCCGCTTTCCTTGCGGCCTTACCCGTCATCAAACCGCGCGGCGTCGTCAGGATGTTGATCCCCATCCCGCCGAGCACCCGGGGAATCTCCTTGGACCCGACATAAACGCGGCGACCGGGCCGCGAAATGCGCGTGACGTTGGAAATCACGCATTCGCCGTCCGGCGTGTAACGAAGAACGATCCTCAAGACCTTCTTCTTTTCTTCTTCCACAACCTTGAAATTCGCGATGTACCCTTCGTCCTTCAGGATGCGCGCAACCTCCACCTTCATCTTGGAGGGTGGCATGTCGACGCGCGCGTGGCGGGCTTGCAACGCGTTGCGGATGCGCGTCAGCATGTCGGCGATGGGATCAGTTAAAGCAGCCATATCACTCCCGAAATCGTTCAATCACTGGATTGCCGAGCCCGATTACCAGCTTCCCTTGATCACGCCCGGGATATCGCCCTTGAGCGCCAACTGGCGGAAGCAGAGGCGGCACAGCTTGAACTTGCGCAGGTAGCCGCGCGGCCGGCCACAGACGAGGCAGCGATTGCGATGCCGAATCTTGAATTTCGGCTTCTTGACCAGCTTGGCCATCATGGAAGTTCGTGCCACGGTTTAGCCTCCTGCCTGGGGGGATTCCGGCCCGGCGCCCTGACGGCGCTGCTGCGCCTCGGCCCGGAAGGGCATCCCCAGATGCCGCAACAGCGCGAGGGCTTCCGCGTCCGTGCGGGCATCGGTCACAATCGAGATGTTCATTCCCTTGATCTTTTCAACCTTGGAATATTCGATCTCCGGAAACACCAACTGGTCACGCAAGCCCAGCGTGTAACTCCCGCGTCCATCGAAGGACCGCGTCGGAAGCCCGCGAAAGTCGCGCACGCGCGGCAGAGCGACGCTGGTCAGGCGGTCCAGAAATTCGTACATGCGATCCCCACGCAGGGTCACCATCGCGCCGATGGGCATGGCCTTCCGCAGTTTGAAGTTGGCGATCGATTTCCGGGCCCGCGTAATCACGGGCTTCTGCCCGGTAACTTGCCCCAGTTCGGCCGATGCGGAGTCGAGCAATTTGGCGTTCTGAATCGCTTCGCCCAGGCCCACGTTAATCACCACTTTGCGCAGGCGGGGCACGGCCATGGAGTTCCTGTACTTGAACTCTTTCATCAACGCCGGCACAACTTCATTCCTATATCGGTCTTTGAGTCTCGGCACCATAAAGCCGTCTGGATGCCTCCCTTACCTGTCCAAAACCTTTTCGCACTTCGCGCACAGGCGGACGGTGACCACTTTCTTCCCTTCCACCTTGCGTCGGTGCTGGATGCGCGTGGGTCCGCACTCGCCGCAGACCAGGGCCACGTTGGAAACGTGAATGGGCCCTTCCTTTTCCAGAATCCCGCCGCGAATCTGCTTGTTGGGATTCGGCTTGGTGTGCCGCTTGAGCATGTTGACGTGCTCGACATACACGCGGTTCTTGCCTGGCTGAACCTCCAGCACCCGTCCCGATTTTCCTTTATCCCGGCCGGCCATGACCTGAACCTGGTCGTTCTTCCGAATGTCGAGGCCAAATCCCATTACAGGACCTCCGGCGCGAGCGAGACAATCTTGAGAAATTTCTTCTCGCGGAGTTCTCGGGCCACCGGTCCGAAAACGCGCGTTCCGACCGGCTCGCCCGCATCATTAATCAGGACCGCGGCATTCTCATCGAAGCGGATGTAGCTTCCATCGCGCCGCCGCTGTTCCTTGCGTATCCGGACAATCACGGCCTTGACGACTTTCCCCTTGGGAATCGCGCTGTCGGGCGCCGCTTCCTTCACCGCCGCGGTTACCACATCCCCCAAGCCTGCCTGGAGTCCCACGCCTCCGCCGAGGGGCAGGATGGTGGAAAGCCTTCGGGCGCCGGAGTTATCCGCCACCTGCAGGATGGTTCTCATGCCAATCATGCCAAACCCTCCGGGAGCGCGGCGGCCTGCGTCGCCTTCGCCACGATTTCCGCCACCCGCCAGCGCTTGCGGGCGCTCAGCGGACGCGTTTCGACAATCCGTACTGTGTCACCGACCTGGCACTGATTTTTCTCGTCGTGGACCATGAAGTTCTTCGAATAACGCACGACCCGCTTGTAGAGAGGGTGGCTGACCTGCCGGACCACGGTGACCACCACCGTCTTCTGCATCTTATTGCTGCTGACGATCCCGACTTTTTCCTGACGTTGATTCGCCATAACCTTCCTGAAACCCGCCCGCCGTTCTAAGCTTTCGTGCCGCCCTCGAGCTCGCGCGCCCGCAGCACCGTCTTCACCTTGGCCAGGTTCTTTCGCATCACCCGGATGCCCGCGAGTGTATCCGTCTGCCCGCTGGCAAATTGGAACTTGAGGCGGAAGATGTGCTCGCTCAGTTCGCGCTCTTTTCCCTTGAGCTCTTCCGTATTCATCTCCCGGACTTTTTCACCCTTGAACAGCTTCTCGATCTTCATTCCCAATCACCCCGCCGTTCATTAGGCGGTAAACTTGCGCTCCACGAATTGCGTCGGCAAGGATATCTTGTGACTCGCCAGGCGCATGGCTTCCCGCGCGTCGGTCTCCGTCACGCCCTCCATCTCGAAGAGGATCCTTCCGGGCTTCACCACCGCGACCCAGTACTCGGGCGCACCCTTCCCCTTGCCCATGCGGGTTTCCGCCGGCTTCTTGGTGACCGGCTTATCCGGGAAGATGCGGATCCAGAGCTTTCCGCCGCGCTTGATGAAGCGCATGATGGCGACGCGGCTCGCCTCAATCTGGCGATCCGTAATCCAGCCCGCTTCCATCGCCTTCAGGCCGAAGTCCCCGAATGAGAGGCTGGAGCCGCGCCACGCCTTCCCGCGGCGCCGACCGCGCTGCTGCTTCCGGTACTTCACCTTGCTCGGCATTAACATGCGTTTATCCCGCCCAGCACTACTTACATTTATTAAACGTTCAGCAGATCAAGCCTTCTCACCACCGGTCGCCAATTCGACCGACCGGTCCTAAGCTGCGGGCGTCTCCACTTGTTCGACGGCGCGTTCCACTCGTTTCTTCTCCTGCAGGATTTCGCCGTTGTAAACCCAGCATTTCACGCCGATGACGCCGTAGGTGGTCTTGGCTTCCGCCAGTCCGTAATCGATGTCGGCGCGCAGCGTATGCAGTGGCAGGCGTCCCTGCAAGTACCACTCGGTGCGGGCGATTTCGGCGCCGTTCAGCCGGCCGCCGCATCGTACCTTGATGCCCTTGCATCCGAAGCGCAGCGCCGAATCCACCGCCTTGCGCATTGCCCGCCGGAACGCCACACGTTTCTCAAGCTGCAGGCAGATGGCTTCAGCGACGAGCTGGGCGTTCAACTCCGGCCGGTGCACTTCCTGGATGTTAATCGGCAGCACTTCGCGCCCGGTGCGCTTCTGCAACTCCTGCCGCAGTCGGTCAATCTCGGCGCCCTTGCGGCCAATAATGATTCCGGGCCGCGCGGTTTGAATCGTGATCTTGAGTTTGTTGCCCGGCCGTTCGATTTCGATTGCGGCAACGCCGGCACTGCGGAGCTGCTCCTTGAGCTTCGTCTTGACTTCCAAGTCCTCGTGAAGCAGCGAGGCGTAATCCTTCTTCGCAAACCAACGCGACTTCCAGGTCTTGTTGTACCCCAGACGAAATCCGTAGGGATGAACCTTCTGACCCACTCTATCCTCCTTGGCCGGTGGCGCAATCCGAAGGATTCAGCCCCGGACACTCAAACTCCAAGCCTACTTCTCGCCATCCTCAACGACCACAGTGATGTGGCTCATACGCCGCTGGTAACGGTAGGCGCGTCCCCTCGGCGCAGGGCGGACCCGCTTCATTCGCGGGCCTTCGTTGATAAACGTCCGGGCGATGACCAGACGATCGACGTCCAGGCGTTCGGACTTCTGCTCGGCGTTCGAAATTGCCGAGTGCAGAACCTTTTCAATGGCGCGCGAGGCGCGCTTTTTGGTGAAGCGAAGGATGTTGATCGCTTCGCCGGCGTTCTTGCCGCGGATCAGGTCCGCCACCAAACGCACTTTCTGCGGCGAGAGGCGGATAAACTTTGCTGTAGCTCGTGCTTCCATGGCCTCGTTCCGAATGAGTTCCCTTCGTCCCTCGTTTAGCTCGCAGGAGCTGCGGGCTTCGCTGCGGCCGGCGCCGCGCTGCCAACCGGCGGGGGCGCGGCAGCGATAGCCGCTTTTTCCGCGGCAGCCTTCGAGCCGTGTCCTTTAAACGTGCGCGTGGGCGAGAACTCGCCCAGCTTGTGCCCCACCATATTCTCCGTGATATAGACGGGAATGAATTTCTTCCCGTTGTGGACCGCGATGGTATGACCCACCATCTCGGGCACGATCGTCGAGCGCCTCGACCAGGTCTTGACGACCTTCTTCTCAAACTTCCGGTTGAGCAGCTCGATCTTGACCATCAGATGCTGGTCTACAAACGGGCCTTTTTTGATCGACCTTCCCAATTGATCCTCACTTCCTCTCGCGCCGCTTGACAATAAAACGGTCCGTCTGCTTGTTGTGGCGCGTCTTGTATCCGCGCGTCGGCTGGCCCCAGGGCGTCACGGGATTTCTTCCTCCCGAGGTCTTTCCCTCGCCGCCGCCCAGCGGATGGTCCTCCGGATTCATCGCCACGCCCCGAACCGTGGGACGGATACCCCGCCAGCGACGCCGGCCAGCTTTCCCAAACGAGACGTTTTCATGATCGAGGTTGCCGACCTGCCCGACCGTCGCGATGCAATCGAGAAACACCTTGCGCACTTCGCCCGAAGGCAGCCGAACCTGGGCGTAATCGCCTTCCTTGGCGAGGAGCTGCGCGGCGCCGCCTGCCGAACGCACCATCTGCCCACCTTTGCCCGGACGAAGCTCAATATTGTGAATCATCGTGCCGGCAGGGATATTCCGTAGCGGAAGGCAATTTCCCACCACAATATCGGCGTCCGCACCGGAAAGCACCTTGTCGCCGACTTTGAGTCCCTGCGGGTGCAGGATGTAACGCTTGTCACCATCCTCATAGTGCAGGAGGGAAATGAAGGCCGAGCGGTTCGGATCGTATTCGACCGTAGCGACGCGCGCGGGAATGCCTACCTTGTCGCGCTTGAAGTCGATGACGCGGTACATGCGCTTGTGTCCGCCGCCGCGGCGCCAGATGGTCAGCTCGCCCTGGTTGTTCCGGCCTGATATCCGCTTCTTCGGCTCGAGCAGAGGCTTGTGCGGCACCGACGTGGTCAACTCCTCGTACGTCAGGCCCGTCTGGAATCGCCGGGTTTCGGTGTAGGGTCGGTATGTCTTAATCGCCATAATTCCCTTACTTGATGCTGAATTGAGAACCAACCTGCTTCGGTTCCTTATTCACCATCCCTTATTTGTTCAGACGCCCTCGGCATACTCGGGCATCTTCTCGCCCGCCTTGAGCTTGACGAAAGCCTTCTTCCAATCCGGTCTCTGGCCTACTGTCCGGCCGCGGCGGCGGGTCTTTCCGTGGAACAGCGCGGTGCGCACCGAATCAACTTTTACCTTGAAAATCTTCTGGACGGCATCCCGGATTTCGGGTTTCGTCGCGTGCGCTTCCACCTGGAAGCAGAGCGTGCGGGCTATTTCCTTCGCCCCCAGGCTCTTTTCGGTAATCACCGGCTTGATCAGAACCTGGTACGGATTTTTGGTCATCGCAGCGACTCCTGAAGCCGGGTCAGCGCGCTTTCCGAAATCAACAGTCCGTCGTGGCTCAGAACGTGGTACGGATGAATCTCATGGTGCCGCACCAGGTCGCAGCCCTCGATATTCCTCGACGAGAAATTCAGATACCGGTTCGTCTGGTCGCTGACTACCAGAACAGTTTTCTCAAGTCCGAGATTGTGGAGCGCGCCGGCAAAGGCCTTCGTCTTCGGCTCATTCAAATCAAACTGCTCGACCACAGTCAATTTCTTGTCCAGGAATTTTGCAGCCAGCGCCGAACGCAGCGCGCCACGAAGCATCTTCTTGGGCAGGGCGTAAGAGTAATCGCGGGGCTTCGGGCCATGCGCGATCGATCCATGTCGCCACAAGGAACTGCGCGTGCTTCCTACGCGCGCCCGGCCCGTGCCTTTTTGTCGCCACGGCTTCTTGCCGCCGCCGGAGACTTCCCCCCGGCTCTTGGTCTTGTGAGTGCCGCGCCGCTGGCTCGCCAGGTACTGCCGCACCGCAGCCCAAAGCAGACTCTTATTTGGCTTGACTGCGAAAACGGCATTCGGGAGTTCGAGCTGCCGAACCGTTTCCCCTGCCAGATTTTTCACATCGACCGTTGCCATAATTTCCAGACTGCCTTTCGCCGACTGCCTCCTGCCTGCTTACTTGTGCGGCGCCTTGGCCTTCCGCACCACAACGTAACCGCCCGTAGGTCCGGGGATGGCGCCTCGCACCACCAGAGTGTTGTCGTCCGCGTGAACCTGCACAACGCGCAGGTTGCGCACCGTGACGCGATCCGTTCCCATATGTCCTGCCGCGCGCATGCCTTTCAGCACCCGCGAAGGGAACGCCGACGCGCCAATCGAGCCGGGCGCGCGGTGGAACATCGACCCGTGGCTCCCGCCACCACCGCCAAAATGGTGCCGCTTGTGGACGCCGGCAAATCCGCGTCCCTTGGAGATTCCCGTCACGTCGACTAGGTCGTCGACGACAAAATTCTCGACCAGGACCTTGTCACCCGCCTTGACGTCGCCCGAGGTCTTGAGGCGGACTTCACGCAGGAAGCGAACCGGAACTGCGCCCGCTTTCTTGAAGTGACCCTCCAGTGGCTTCTTCACGCGCTTGGGAGGCGGCACTTCCACCAACCCGAGTTGCACGGCGTCGTAGCCATCCCTTTGCACGGTCTTCCGCTGGATGACAACGCACGGTCCCGCTTTGAGGACGGTGGCCGGAATCACATCGCCGTTATCCGCGAAGATTTGCGTCATGCCGAGCTTTTGACCAAGTATCGCTTCAACCATTTTCATTTTTCGGGATTCGGGTTAGTCAACCCTCTGCCCGATCCCCGTTACTTCGTGTGTTCCTTGCCGAACGCCTTGATCTCAATATCCACGCCCGAGGGCAAGTCAAGCTTGGTCAGCGCCTCGATGGTCGCAGGCGTCGGCTCGAGCAGATCGATCAAGCGCTTATGCGTGCGGATTTCAAATTGTTCGCGCGACTTCTTATCGCTGTGAGGCGAGCGCAGAACGCAGTAGCGGTTCCGGGCCGTGGGCAGGGGGATGGGACCCGCTACCACCGCGCCCGTGCGCTTCGCCGTCGAGACGATCTCCGTCGCCGACTGGTCAAGAATCCTATGATCGTACGCTTTCAATCGAATTCGAATCTTCTGATGCAGCATTTACGCTCGCTTTACTTCATGATATCGGTGACGGTGCCGGCGCCGACGGTATGGCCGCCTTCGCGGATGGCGAAGCGCAATCCCTTTTCCATGGCGATGGGCGTAATCAGCTCGATCTCCAGGCTGACGTTATCCCCGGGCATCACCATT
>JACQNR010000337.1 GCA_016202975.1 Acidobacteriota bacterium | reverse complement strand
CACCAAAGCATCCGTCGAGGAAAGTCCGGGGCCATGATGAACAGGATCGCGCGACTGTCGGTTCCCACGGGGTAACCCAGACTCCAGGATAGTAGGAAAATGGACGAAAGGGCTCCCGGAGGCGGCCGTGTCTCAAAAACTGATGGAGAAGGCGATGAGTGCAAGCGTCCAGGTCTTGGATGAGGACAGCGAGAAGTCTTTCCGACCATCCCCGAGAGGGGAAACGCACCGAAAGGGCCCGGCTGCAAACAAACGGGTATATACTCGCAGGCGTCGGAACCCCAAAAAGCGAATTCCGGGTCAGTTATTAGAGTGACCTGATAAACCATGCCCTGACGGTCCGGTTTCGAGGGGGTGCGCTACAGGGACTTATGTGTGGGAGGATTCAAACGTGGCATCATCCAAAAAATTCTATCTAGTATCCAATGGGGATTCGCGCGAAGTATCTTGTGAGACTTGTTGGCCTAAGCAAGATGAAACGTTAAGACTAACTAAGGAGGCATTTGACAAGCTCGGGCTGACCACCGAGATTCTTCCCCACTACAACCCCGCCCGCAAGCACGGGTTTATCACGAAACAATGCGAAGGGGCTGCGATCTTTTCGCAGATCGATCCTGAAGCACCTGTGGTCATTGTCCTCAGCGTTTGGGCGTATTCGCACCATGTTTCCGGCGCACTGCAGACGCACCAAGGACCGATTCTGCTGCTCGCCAATTTCGACGGAACATGGCCGGGACTGGTGGCCCTGCTCAATCATGCAGGGACTCTCGACCGGCTGTGCGTGAAGCATTCCCGAATCTGGTCAGAAAAGTTTGTGGACGATCCTGTCTTCATGAAACGCCTGGAGACTTGGGCGAAAACCGGCGAGATCAAATACGACATGTCGCACTTGGCGCCCGGCGGCAAGCTCAAGCTCTCCCCCAGCGCGCAGCGGTTCGGGGAGGAACTGGCCGCCGACATCAAGCGTCACAAACGCATCATGGGCCAGCTTGACCCGGGCTGCATGGGTATGCTCAATGCGCTCATCAACCCCACGAAGCTCGGCCAGATAGGCATGCCACTTGAGCTGCTCAATCAATCGGACCTGGTCGCGGAGATGAATTTGGTCAGTGATCGTGAGGCGCAGGGGCACCTGAACTGGTTGCTTAAGAAAGGTACGTGGTTCAACTGGGGCACTGACGGCTCGGAGCATCTGGTACATGGGCAGGTTCTGTCGCAGATGAAGATGTATTCAGCCGCGGCACGGATTTACCAACGCTTCGGGCTGAGCGCCATCGGCATTCCGTATCAACTGGGGCTGGTGCGCTGCGTTCCGGCTTCCGACCTCGTCGAAGGGATGCTGAACAATTCCGACCGGCCGGACGTGACCGACCCCGAAGCCGGCGTCGTCATCGAAAAGGGCAAACCCATCGTCCACTTCAATGAAGGTGACATGGGCGCGGGCGTGCCACAGGCCTTAATGCGCGACATCTACCTTCGCAAAGGCATGCCACCCGAGACCACGCTCCACGACGTGCGCTGGGGCCGCGAATACGACGGAAAGTTCATCTGGGTTTTCGAAATATCCGGCGGAGCGCCGCCTGCCCACTTTGGGGGCTGGCAAAATACCAAAGTATATCGCCAGCCTAAAGTCTTTTTTCCGCTAGGTGGAGGATCCTGCTCGGGCATTTCACACCCTGGACCCATCACTTGGGCGCGCTTCTACGAGACTTGGGGTGAAATCGGCATGGACTGCGGCACGGGGGAAGTTATTGCCCTGCCCGATGCGGAAGTGGAAGACCGACGCAAAAAGACGACCTACGAGTGGCCGATCGCCAACGCTCACCTCCCGGGCTACGATCCTGAACAATTGATGGCCTCGCACATGTCGAATCACATCATCATCGGCTACGGCGACATCCTGCAGGACTTGGTCGCGACCTGCCTACATCTAGGGATTCCCACGCGAGTTGCCGGCAAAGTGAAAGACACATTGCAGTAGATGGACGCCCTCCTATCGCCGGAGCCGGATGCCCTCTATCCCCGTCAGTACGGAGGCGGCCGATGAAAGCTGTAATCCTTGGAAGACCCGGCGAGTTTCGCGCCATCCAGGTGGGTGCACCACACGGCGCGGGCCTGCTCAAGGCGGCGATTGAATGGTGAACTTAGAATGAACCACGACGCGAAGAGAATCGACACGCATCAGCATTTCTGGCGCTATAACCCTCGAGAATATGACTGGATGGGTCCCGGCAAGGAATGTCTTCGGCAGGATCGCCTTCCTGAGGATCTCGCACCTATGATCAACGCGGCAGGGGTCGGCGGCACGGTTGCGGTGCAGGCGCGCCAGACCGTTGACGAGAGCTATTGGTTGCTCGAACTTGCAGCGAGCCAGCCATTCATTCTCGGGGTCGTGGGCTGGGTCGACTTGCGAAGCCCGCGAGTGGATGAAGACCTTGAGAAGCTCTCCCGCCATCCCAGGTTTCGTGGCGTGCGCCATATCGTGCAGGATGAACCCGATGATCACTTCCTGCTTCGCGAAGATGTCCAGCGGGGCATCGGGCGGCTCGCCAAGTTTGGGCT
>JACQNR010000342.1 GCA_016202975.1 Acidobacteriota bacterium | reverse complement strand
TTTGGTCCAGTTCGTGATCTTTTCTTTGTTCTTCGGGTCGGGGTCGACGCCCACGATGACTCCAGCCAGCAGCACGTCGCGGTAGGCAAACGCCGTATCGGTATTGCCGACGCGTTGCACCGCACCGTTGATGGGGTACATGTGCATCGTCGAGTGTCCGGTAGGCAGCGCCTCGGCGAACTTCTGATGCACTGGAATTGACGCGTCGGTGATGTCCTTGAAGAAATCGGCGCGCCAGTACCACTGGAGTCCGGGCGGGTAGAGGGGATCGAAGAGGCTCTGCAGCGCCGGAAACGGCATGGGCCCCACGTGGTCGAGCGCCGGCTTGCCGACGCTGCGCATGGCCTTGGTGACCTGGTCCGCGCGTTCGGGCGCGGCGGTCGAGCACCATAGCACGGCACACATTTTCTGATTGTGCAAATGGGCGGGAAACAGGGGCACGGGGGGCACGGTAAGGAAAGCAAAGAAACCGCTCACGTCCTCCGGGGCCTGGGCGATGAACTCACGGTAGGCCTTCATCACCTGGGGAGTCTGGTCGAGCGGCCAGAAAGTCGGGCCCGCGTTCACCGTTTTCACCGGCTGCAGGCGGAAAAGAAATGACGTGACCACGCCGAAATTGCCGCCGCCGCCGCGCACCGCCCAGAAGAGGTCCGGATGTTCTTTGGCGTCCGCCGTGACCAAGCTGCCGTCCGCAAGCACCATGTCAACCGCCAACAAATTATCGATCGTCAGACCATAAGAGCGGCTCAAATGGCCGATGCCGCCGCCCAGAGTCAGACCGGCGATGCCTGTCGTGGCAATCGTTCCGGTGGGCGTGGCCATACCAAAGGCGTGTGTGGCATGATCCACGTCGCCGCCCACGCAGCCTCCCTCGGCCCGCACCGTGCGCGCCGCCGGCTTCACTCGCACGCTCCGCATCAGGGAAAGGTCAATGACCAGTCCGCCGTCACAGATTCCGAGTCCGCCAGCGTTGTGCCCGCCGCCGCGAATCGCCACCAGCACATCGTGCTCGGGAGCCGTGCGCACGGCGGCCATCACGTCTGCGACGTTCACGCAGCGCGCGATGGCGCCCGGCCGCTTGTCAATCATGCCGTTGTAGACCTTTCGCGCCGCCTCATAGCCATCATCGTTGGGCATAAGGATTTGGCCGCGAAATTGAGGTTTCAGTTGCTCGATGGCTTTCTGCAAGGACATGGAATGCCCCTCCTTGAAGGAATGATTGGGATTCGGGCGGCGAGGCCTGCCTGAAGCAGTATCCGTGGGGCGACCGGGGACCTCTGCGACACAGGCGCGCAGATCCCAGTGCGCACAGGACAGGTCACTCCAAGCGATCAACTTGGCCTTTCCTCACCACGCGAATTAGCCTTATATCAGCTAATACTAAACGCATTCGGACGCGTTGTCACGCCGAATTGCCGCCTCCTGCCGGGGGCTGCGTTTTGGGAACCGAAAATCAAAGCTCTATGGTAGGATTCCGCCATGCGAACCATCCTGCTTGCCCTGTGCTTTTCCCTTTCGGCCGCCTGCTATGGGAAGGACAAACCCCTGGAAGTTTACTTTGTCGATGTGGAGGGCGGGCAAGCGACGCTCCTGGTCTCCCCTTCCGGCGAGTCGCTGCTGGTCGACACGGGCTGGCCCGGTTTCGGCGGCCGCGATGCCGACCGCATCGTAGCGGCGGTGCACGCGGCGGGCCTGAAGCAGATCGACTACGTGCTCATCACGCATTTCCACAATGACCACGTGGGCGGCGCGGCGCAGCTTGTCGACCGGATTCCCGTCGGCACGTTTATCGACCACGGGCCGAGCGTCGAGACGGGAGAGAACGCGGACGAAATGGCCGCGATCTACAAATCCGCGCTGGCGAAATCACGGCACCTGGTGCTCACGCCCGGGGACAAGGTTCCGATCAAGGGCATCGATATGGAAGTCGTGTCGGCCGCAGGAAAAGCGATCTCCTCACCGCTTGCCGGTGCGGGACAGGCGAATCCGCTGTGCGCTGACGCGAAGCGCCATGAGGATGACCCCAGCGAGAACGCGCGGTCGCTGGGGACGCTGATCCGATACGGCAAGTTCCGCATGATCGATCTCGGCGACCTGACCTGGAACAAGGAACTCGAGCTCGCCTGTCCAGTCAATCGCATCGGGAAAGTGGACGTCTACCTCACCACTCATCACGGCCATTCCTACTCCGGCCCGGCGGCGCTCGTTCATGCTCTCGCGCCGCGCGTCGCCATGATGAACAACGGCCCACACAAAGGCGGGGACGCCTCGGCTTGGCAAATCATCCGCACTTCGCCCAGGCCCGAAGATATCTGGCAGATTCATTACTCGCTCGAAGGCGGGATAGAGAACAACGCTCCGGACCAGTTCATCGCCAATCTGGAGGAAAAGTGCGAGGGCTATGCGGTGAAGCTCACCGCCAAGCCTGACGGTTCCTTCACGTTCACCAATACGCGAAACGGATTTTCCAAGAGGTATAATCCCCTTTAGTGCAGTCCGGACAGGCACGTTTGCAGACCCACCCTCTCCCTGAGAGTTTGTGTGACAACTGCGGTGAAGGGGGGACGGGTGGGTTGTTGGGCATGATTGCGCTGAGTTGCAGTTACCGATTCTCTGTGCGAGATCCTCGCCGGCGATTCACCCGGGGCTTAGCTCGCCGCGGCGGCTCGGTTCCCCATCCGCCACAACCGCGTCAGGTTGAAGGCGGTGGCCGCGAGCGCCACTTCCACGCCCACTTTCGTCAGACCGCACAGCCGGAAGCTCCGCATGCCGCGTTGTTCTTTCAGCACACCGATGACCGGTTCGACCAGCGCCTGGCGTCGCCGGTAACGAGCCTGCCCAGCCGGGCTGCGCAGGCGCGCCCGCATGCGCCTGTGCTGGGGCGAGTCGCCGCGCATCTTCAGCGGGCCGCGGCGTTGTTTCAACTCCCCGGTCAAGTGCGCATCCGGTAAGTACCCTTCGATGTACCCGTTCCTCCAGCACCGAGGGTTTGAGTGCTGTTTTGGGCATTTTTTCGCGGGCGGTCATTGCGCGCTAGGTTACACCAAACGGCGGCGCGAAAAAAGTCCGTAGGGGCAGACCTTGTGCCTGCCCGGCGACGGCGAGGACGCCGCCGCTACAAATCTACCACCCCCTAGCCCCCTCCTTAGCAAGGAGGGGAGTCCATTAACTCCCCTCCTGGGGTGAGGAAGGGATGAAGGGGTGGTGGGCTACCACACCCTGACCCCCTCGTTAACAAGGGGGGAAGTTTGCAGTCTCAACCACCCCCCACCCCCTCCTTAACTAAGGAGGGGAGTTTGATGATTCCCCTCCTCAACCGTGGAGGGGAATCATCAATCTCCCCTCCTTAGTTAAGGAGGGGGCGGGGGTGGTTGAGACTGCAAACTTCCCCCCTTGTTAACCAGGGGGGTCAGGGTGTGGTAGGC
>JACQNR010000344.1 GCA_016202975.1 Acidobacteriota bacterium | reverse complement strand
TCCCCTTATGTTCCGCAAATTGTCCGTAAATGTTTCGATCGATTTCAGGGCCGGGTTTGGACTTATCGACAGTCACCGCCACCGAAACTGCTCCGTGCTGGGCCACTGCTGAGTTGGCGAGCAAAAACATCAGCGCTGGGGCCATTACCATCTCAAGAATCTTCATTGTATTGTCCCTTCAGTTTTCATAGGGCGATTGTTTCGCTAGCTTCTCCGAGCCAATCTTCATTCCACTAGTCGCTGTCAGCGCTTCAGTCAAGGCCAACTCTCGCTATGCTTGTAGTCCGGAATTGTTTTTGGCCTCCGGTCGGCTGAGAGTATACGCCTGCTTGTCGCCAGTCTGGTCCTCCGCGCACAATAGCTTTCCCCAGATGGTTCCACTGGCTCCTTTCCGCCGTTCCAGTGCATCACAAATCTCCGCTGCTTCTCGCCTTAAACCTGCCTGACCGCTAACACTTGTCCCGACCCGCCGTCGCATGGTGGTTCGATCCACTCACGGGCACTGCTTCGCGCATCGAGGGCTGTTTCGCGACAACTGGCGCGACAGCCTTGACTCCACCCACGAGCGGTGTTGAGTGCGACTGGTTGCTCGACAGCGAGACGAGCCTCTTCCGCGCTCCAGGCGTCGTGCAATGAGCCCTGCCTTTCGAACGCTCCTTCGACTCGGAATAACTCTGAAGATAGGAGTCCAAAATGAGAACCATTACCCATACCATGCTGTCAGGCGATTTGATGCTGGTTGCATCGATCGCTGTCCCTTCGGTCGGCTCAAGCGGATCCGATGTGCGGCGCGAATCACGCCAACCTCTGTGTTTTTGTGCAAAGCCATTTTGCATGGTATCCTGACTCAACATTTTGCCTGGAGGATCAACATGATTGACCGTCGCGGGTTCCTGCGCAACACAGCCCTCGGTTTTGGAACCGCATTCCTGGCGCGGTCTTCAAGCTTCGCTGCGGATTCCGGCTCGACCATCGAAGTCCTTCTGAACGAGCCCCTCGGAACCATCTCACCCAACATTTACGGACATTTCCTCGAGCATTTTGGCACCACCATATACGACGGCGTGTGGGTCGGAGAAGACTCGACGATCCCCAACGTCGGCGGCATACGCAAGCAACTCATTGATCGGTTGCGGGAGATCAAGTCTCCAGTCATCCGCTGGCCAGGCGGCGGGTTTGCCGATAGCTACGACTGGAAAGATGGCATCGGCCCACGAGCTTCGCGGCCTCGTCGCACCAATTCTTATTTGTCTAATGATGCGCACGCCCCTGCCGGTCCACAGCGAGACGACCCCAACCGGTTTGGAACCAATGAGTTCATGCGCTTTTGCCAACTCACCGGCAGTCAGCCCTATTTGACTGCGAACGTGCGCAATCTGCCTGCTCAAGATTTTTGTCGTTGGGTGGAATACTGCAATTCGCCGGCGGGCACATCGCTGGCAGAGGCACGCAAAGCTGGGGGGGCAACTGAGCCGTTCGGCGTGCGTTACTGGGGCATAGGAAATGAGCAGTGGGGTTATCTAACTGCTGAAGAATACGCAGGCGAGTTCAGGCGTTTCACGAGCGGGGTTCCCCGGTACGGGCTCGACTTGCAGTTCATCGCCAGCGGGCCAGTGACCGACGGCTGGATGCCAGAAGGGGAGTGGACCCGTCAAATGAGGGAGTGGATCCATAAACTTCTGGAGTGGCATCCCTTCTTCTCCTTTCCCTATGGCATCTCACTTCATTACTACGCGTACAACCTGAGCCGCCGAATAACGAATGACCTAACTGGCTACCGTGAGGCAATGGGCGATGCTCTCAAATTCGAGGTTGTGGACTGGTATGAGATGCTTCGTCAGAGCGACCAGGTAGAATCCATGATCAATACCTACTGGCGCACTATGGGAGAACAAGACCCCGATCACAAGGTGAGGATCATCGTCGATGAATGGGGCGTCTGGTATCGCCCAGGCACAGGACTAGGCCCGCTCAACGTACAGGGTCAGGCGGTCACCCTTCGCGACGCTCTCGCCAGCGCCTTGAATCTGGACACCTTCAATCGCCACTGCGACAAAGTCGCCATGGCAAATTGCTCATTCCTCATCAACGCTTTTGGCAGCCCATTTTACGCTCAGGGAGAGAACTTTGTCACCACGCCCGTCTACCACGTCTTCCAGATGTACGCTGCACACCAGGGCGGGCAGTCGCTGCGTACCATCTTTGACGTTCCACCCCTCCAGTATCTACGGGATGGCAAACGGGCATCTTTCTGGGGACTCAACGGTTCCGCTTCGCTACGCGACCACGAACTAACTCTGACCGTAGTCAATCCGCATGCCAGCGAGGCAAACCCCGCTTCCGTCGTCATTCACGGCGGCAACGTAAAGTCCGGAACGGTGACAACTCTAGCGCACAAAGACATCCACGCCACCAACACGTTTGTGAACCCTCAGGAAGTGCATCCTACAACAGCAGATGTGAAAGGGAGCGGGTCGAAGTTGAATCACACTTTCCCGCCTGCGTCTGCGAGCTTATTGAAACTGAGCCTCACTTAGGGTTGCGTGGCACATAGCGGGATTGGACACGACTCTGCCCCCCCGGCCATTTCGACAACGTGGCGAACCGGCTTTGATACGAGGAAAACTCAGGGAAAACGCATGTCTATGGGTTTGGGGCACCACTGCAGCCTTGATCGGCTTGGGCGTATCCCCCGGCTGGACGGAGGCGGCTCCCGCCGAGGCCGGGGCGGCACAATGCGTGGCGCTGGAGAAAATACAATTGATAACCAGGAGTTCTTTGCCTTTGAGGTCGCAAACATTTGCGCCGCCACGTCCGGTGGCGGCTTCATATCGCCGAACTTGGTGGAAGCCACCAAGAGGAGGAGCGTCGCATGAGGTCAAAGACGAACGATATTTCGCGCTTGGCCAGCTCACTTGTGGCAGCGGTAGTGATCGTGCTGCCGCTGCTTAGCTGTAGAGATCAGACCTCGCAGCCCAAGGTGCAGTCGGCACCAATGGTCAGTGTGGACAAAGATGGCACGGTCCACCTGCCCGCCTTCGAGGTGCCGCTTTCGAGCTATATGAGCGAGCAGGCGAAGCAGGCTTATATTGATCAGGCATTACAACCGCCTTTAGTAATGGACCCGAGGGTGCCTATCTCCAAGGCCCGGGAAGTCGTCGATAACTATTATCGTCCGCTAGTGGAGCGCGGCAAAGGACTCTACCCGGTCAATATCGAGGAACAGAAGTTCGCCGGTGTGCGGACGGATGTCGTAACCCCAAAGGAGGGCGTTTCTGCGCGCAACCGCGATCGCGTTCTCATCAATCTTCACGGCGGCGGCTTTAGCGTTGGGGCCGGGTTGGGCGGGTTGGCGGAATCCATTCCGATCGCCAGCGTGGGCAAATTCAAGGTTATCACCGTCGATTATCGGATGGCGCCGGAGTACGAGTTTCCCGCCGCCAGCGAAGACGTCGCGGCGGTCTACAAAGAGCTACTCAAGCAGTACAAGCCCGGCAACATAGGCATCTACGGTTGCTCCGCCGGTGGCGTGCTGACAGCGGAGGCCGTGGCGTGGTTTCAAAAAGAGAAATTGCCCAGGCCCGGCGCCATTGGCATTTTTTGTGCGGGCGCTAGCGGGTCTCCTGGAGGCGACGCACGCTATATATCGGCGCCATTGAGTGCTATTGTCATGTCCGGGCTGGTATCCCCACCCCCAGCCAAGCCAAATCCGCCCCCGATTCCGCTGGGATATTTCAGCAATGCCAATCTTACGGATCCCCTGGTTTCCCCGGTCGGATCACCGGCGGTGCTTGCTAAGTTTCCGCCCACGCTTGTGGTTACAGGAACCCGCGACCTCGCCTTGAGTTGGGCGGCGCACACGCACACGCAGCTGGTTAAGGCCGAAGTAGAGGCCGACCTGCACGTTTGGGAGGGCATGTGGCACAACTTTCTTTTCGAGATGAATCTGCCGGAATCCAAGGAAGCATATGACGTGATCGTGAAATTCTTCGACAAGCATCTCGGTAATAAATAGCAGACCCGCGCAGAGGTTGTTGTGGCGCGACACGGCGCTGTGCTGGAGCAAGCCTGCTACGACGGCGGCAAGCGCCAAGC